>DASYID010000133.1:0-28441 GCA_036252775.1 Solirubrobacteraceae bacterium | reverse complement strand
TGGCCTGGGGACCGGGGCCGCGGGTGGTGACCAGGCAGTAGCGACCGTCGGCACTGGTCTGGGCCTCCGCCGGCTGGTCGCCGACCGGGATGATCGACACCACCCGCAGCTCAGGGCGCGACACCAGGGCAACGTAGTCCGAGACCGTGGCCGCGTCGCAGATCAGTCGCTCCTCATGAGACAGGGCGATCCCGTGGTGGGCGGCCTGGTTGGGGTAGCCGCTGGGAGCCTGACCGACGGCCGGGCCCATCACGGGCAGGCTCATCGTCCGTGACACATGCCCGCTGGCCAGGTCAAGCTCCTCGAACCCGTTCAGATAGGAGAGCTGCACATAGGCGGTTCGCCCGTCTGCGGTGAAGGTGAAGGGCCTGACCCCGACGTCGAAGGAATAGGTGCGCACCACCGCCAGGGTGTTGACGTCGGCGACCGTGAGCTGCTTGACGCCGTCCGCCCCCGCAGGTGCCAACTGGTTGCCGAGGCTGCCGTTGTAGACCAGCCTTCCGTTTGGGGAGAGCTCAATCACGTGTGGCCAATCCCCGGTGGCAAACGACCCGATGAACGCATGGGTGGCGGTGTCGATGACCTGCACCACGTTCGAGCTCAGGGCCGACACGAACAGGCGCCGGCCGTCGCGTGAGAGGCCGATGTGGTCCGCGCGCACACTGCTGGTCTGCACCCGCCAGAGCATCTGGCCGCCCGCGACCCGGAAGGCAGCCACGTCTCCGAGGAAGCCCCGCGACACGTACAGGGTCTGTCCGTCGGGAGACAGCGCCAGCCCCTGCACGTAGTTGGTGCCCTTGGCCCTGACCAGGGCCGGGTAGGCAGCGGCCTGGGCCGGGTCCCGGGGCGTCGTCCCATCCGGGATCACGTTGATCGAGCCGAGTACCCGCAGGACCGACATGTCCACCAGCGTCACGGTCCCCTCATCGACGTTGCCCACGAACAGCACCGAGCGCCCCCAGGCCACCCCGCCGCCCCCCAGGCCGAGCGCCAGCGTCACCGTCAGGATGGCGATCGCGGGTCGGGTCACCTCACAGCACCGTCACCCCGTCGTCGACCCGTACGAGGCCGGGCTGGCGGACCTCGCCGTAGATGCCGAGGGCCAGTGGCTCGGTGGTCTGGGCGTCGCCGCGGTAGCGGCCGAGCAGGTCGAGGGTGGGCAGGGTGACCTCCCCGGTGTCGGGATCGCGCGTGGTCACCGCGCAACGCCCCACATGCCCGGTGAAGCGGACTACCGCCCCTCCGAGACGTACGCGGTGACCGATCCAGCCGTCTTCCTCGTGGGCGGCGGCGCCGTCGATCTCGATGAGCATCCGGAAGCGGCGGCTGTCCACCTCCTCGCGTCCCGCGACTTCTGCCAGCCGCTGGACGGTGGCACGGGAGATCAGCGACACGGCGCCCGCCACCCCACGATCCACGCCCCCGGTGGTTGTCTGCACCAGGCGCAGGCGTCGGCCGGCCAGCTCAGACAGCGCCGCGTCCCATGGTCCCGGTATCAGCCGGGCGGCGCGCGGGCGCGAATAGAACTGGGTCTGGAGCTTCGCGGCCGGGATCGCCGGCGCGCTGATCACCGTTCCGTTGGCGAAGGTCAGGGTCAGCTGACGCTCGGAGTCTGAGTAGTCGGCGATCACGGTCTGCAGCGCGCCCACGTGCTTGGCGTTGATCATCCGGCCCCGCTCGTCGATCAGGTGAAAGCGACGATCCTCGCGCACGCCGCCCGCCTCCAGCTCGAGCTGCGCCCGGTTCTGAAGGCGCAGGCCCTTGACCGCGGTGACGTTCAGGGCGCTGATCAGCATCGGTCGCATCGGGCTCGTCATGCACCCCCCGGGGCGCGTCGCCGTTGCCTCTACGCGGGGGAGCTTGAGCCCTGAGTCTGGTCGGCGGCGGCCAGGCGGGTCCGTGACCGCCGGCGCGCCATGGCCACGAGGGCGGCGAACAGGGCGCTCAACCCGGCCCCCAACATCAGCGACAGGATCGCGCCCCCGGCACGGCCGAAGAAGCTGAGCACGTCGGTGGCCGCCACCCGTGGGCCCACGGCAAGCGCAGCCGGCCCCTTGCCCTGGCCCGTGAGAACACAGCTGACCGCGTAGTCCCCGGGGCGATCGACGGGGAAGCGATAGATCGCTCGGTAGGAGTCGCCGTTGTTGGTGAGGGTGAACACGTCACCCTCTCCCGAGACCGACAGAAAGGACCCGTTGGGGGCTCGGACCTTGCACGTCACGTCGGCGGCGCTGGGACCCGTCATCTCGATCCGGTTGCGGGCCGTCTGCACGTAGATGGCGCCGCCGGCGCGGTCGGACAGGTGCACCGTGGTCGAGCCCGGGGCGTTGAAGTCAGTGGGCGAGGTGGTCAGGCGATCAAAGCCCGAGACGCCCTTGTCGGCGGCGCTGATACCCAGGATGATCGCGCCGATCAGCCCGAGGACAAAGGGAATCGAGGACAGCCAGTACATCCGCTGGCGGGGCCTGATCAGGTCCGGGTCCACGGCGGCCAGGGCGGCGGGCGACGGCCCGACCGAGACCGGTCGTGGGGGCAGGGCGACGGCGGGGCCCGTGGCCGGGGGCACCTCCGGTGCGGAAGCGGCGGGGGGCGTGCCCGCGGAGCCCGTTGCCCCGCTCTGATGGCCGGTCCAGTTGGTCCCGTCCCACCACCGCCACGCCCCTGGGTTCCAGGGGTCGGCGTACCAGCCGGCAGATGGCGGGGGACTGTTCACGGTCGGTGCGGGCGGCCAGGCGGTCTGCCGCGAGCCGACGATAGCGCGCCGGCGGACAGAACGCAGACCGAGCACGCGGGTTAGAGTGAGCGCCCTGAGCGCGGACCCAGCCAGCCCGACGCCGCCCCGCGTACTCATCCTCGGCGCGGGCGGCACCATCTCGATGACCGGGTCCTCGGCGATTCCCACCCTTGACGCCGAGGCGCTCGTCGGTGCGATCCCCAGCCTGGAGGGGCAGGGCGTCCAGTCGCGCACCCTGCTGAACCTCCCCAGTGCCCACCTGACGCTCGCCGACCAGCTGGGCATCTGCCATGCGGCGCGCGACGCCGCGCGCCAGGGTACGGGGGTGGTGGTCACCCACGGAACCGATGCGCTGGAGGAGACGGCGATGCTCTGCGATGTCATCTCCGACACCCAGACGCCGATCGTGTTCACCGGCGCCATCCGTCCCGCCAGCGCCCCCGGAGCGGACGGTCCCGCCAACCTGGTGGACGCGATCTCGGTGGCCGCCAGTGCCGAGGCGGTCGGGCTGGGCGTGCTCGTGGTCTTCGGCGGAGAGGTCCATCACGCCCGCTGCGTGCGCAAGACCGACACGACCTCGCTGACGGCGTTCTCCTCACCGCAGACCGGGCCGCTGGGTCGCGTCACCGAGGGCCACCCGACGATCTGGACCCGGCTGCCGCGCAACGCGCCGCTTGATCCCGAGCGGCTCGATCGTCGCGTGCTGGTCGTTCCGACCACGTCGGGAGACGATGGCACCCTGGCCCGGGCCGCCCTGGACACCGAGCCCGACGGGGTGGTCATCGGAACGCTGGGCGCCGGGCACCTGGCGCCGCCCCTTCTGGAGCTGTGGGCGACGGCGGCGCGCTCGATGCCGGTCGTGGCCTACTGCCGCCCAGAGCGGGGGGTGGTGCTCACCGGAACCTACGGATACGCGGGCTCTGAGCGCGACCTGCGGGGGACGGACATCATCCCCGCCGGGTTTCTCTCACCCCAGGCCGCCCGCATGAAGCTGCTGGCCTGTCTGGCCGCCGGCCTGTCGCTGCCCGAGACCCGCGCCGCCTTCGCCCAGGACGACGGCTGATCGCGTGAACGAAAGGATGCTCAGATGACCTTCGAAACCCTGCTGTACCGCGTCGACGGCGCCGTGGCCACCATCACGCTCAATCGCCCCGAGCGGCTGAACACGATCGTCCCGCCCATGCCCGAGGAGCTCGAGAGCGCGGTCGAGGCGGCCACCGACCAGGAGCAGGTCAAGGTGATCATCCTGCGTGGCGCCGGGCGGTCGTTCTGTGCCGGCTTTGACTTCGCGGGGGGCTTTCATCACTGGGACGAGGGATTGACGACCGACGGCCGGTGGGATCCCGGCAAGGACTTCCTCATGGCCAACCGGCGGGCCGGCCCGGTGCCACGCTTCATGAGCCTGTGGCACTGTCCCAAGCCGGTGATCGCCCAGCTGCACGGCTACTGCGTGGGCGGTGGCAGCGACCTGGCCCTGTGCGCGGATCTGATCGTGGCGGCCGACGATACCCGCATCGGCACGCCCTACTCGCGCATGTGGGGCTGCTATCTGACCGGCATGTGGCTGTACCGCCTGGGCCTGACCCGGGCCAAGGAGTTCGCGCTCACGGGCCGGCCCCTGACGGGCCCGGAGGCGGTGGCGGCCGGGCTGATCAACGCTTCGGTGCCCTTCGAGCAGCTCGAGGAGGAGGTGGGCCGACGCGCGCAGCAGCTCGCCGCCCTGCCCGCTTCGCAGCTGGGGGCGATGAAGATGATCGTCAACCAGGCCTACGACCAGATGGGCCTGTCCGCCACCCAGCGCCTGGGGCCGATCCTCGACGGTCTGATGCGCAACACCCCGGACGCCGAGCGGTTCATTCAGATGGCCTCCGAGCAGGGCGTGGGGGCCGTGGTCAGCGAGCGCGACGGGCCGTTCGGCGACTACAGCCAGGCGCCGCCCGAGGACCAGCCCGATCCGTCCCACGTCATCACGCCATAGAGTCGCTGCCGCGAAGCTGACCGCCACCGAGGAGCCCGATGGACTTTGCCCTGACCGATCGCTGTGAGGACTTTCGCCGCCGGCTGACCGAGTTCATGGACGACCGTGTCTACGGGGCCGAGGCGGTCTACGAGCGCCAGCTCCGGGAGGCCGGTGACCCCCATGCCCAGCCACCGGTGATGGAGGAGCTCAAGGAGATCGCGCGAGAGCGTGGCCTATGGAACCTGTTTCACCCGGATCCGCAGTGGGGACCGGGCTTGACCAACGCCGAGTACGCCCCGTTGGCGGAGATCATGGGACGCAGCCCTATCGCCCCGGAAGCGTGCAACTGCGCCGCGCCCGACACCGGCAACATGGAAGTGCTCACGCAGTTCGGCAGCGCCGAGCAGAAGGAGCGCTGGCTGGTGCCCCTCCTGGACGGCGAGATCCGCTCGGCATTTGCCATGACCGAGCCCGACGTGGCCAGCTCGGATGCCACCAACATCGCCCTGCGCATCGACCGCGACGGCGATCACCTCGTGCTCAACGGCCGCAAATGGTGGATCTCCGGCGCGCTTCACCCCCACTGCCGGATCCTGATCGTCATGGGCAAGACCAACCCCGACGGTCCCCCCCACCAGCAACAGAGCATGGTGCTGGTCCCCCTCGACACGCCCGGGGTGACCGTGGTGCGCGGCCTGCCCGTGTTCGGCTACCAGGACCAGGAGGGCCACGCCGAGCTGCGCTTCGAGGATGTGCGCGTCCCGTCGGAGAACCTGATCGCGGGTGAAGGCGAGGGCTTTCTCATCAGCCAGGCCCGCCTCGGTCCCGGGCGCATCCACCACTGCATGCGCGCGGTCGGCGCCGCCGAGCGGGCGCTGGAGCTCATGTGCCGGCGAGCCGCGCAGCGGGTGACCTTCGGCCAGCCGGTGGCCGCCCGCGCCAACGTGCAGGACTGGATCGCCGAGTCGCGGATCGACATCGAGATGGTGCGTCTGCTCACGCTCAAGACGGCCTGGCTGATGGATACCGTCGGCAACAAGCACGCGCGCACCGAGATAGCGGCGATCAAGGTGGCCGCTCCCAACGTGGCGCTGCGCGTGATCGACCGCGCGATCCAGGTTCACGGCGGGGGAGGGGTATCCGACGACTTTCCGTTGGCCTCGCTGTACGCTCACATGCGCACGCTGCGCCTGGCCGACGGGCCCGACGAGGTGCACAAGATGACCATCGCCCGCCGGGAGCTGCGCCACCTCGGGTCATGACCCCGCACCGCCCCTACCGACGACTTCGTCTCAAGCTGCGCCCCTCGGGCGGCGACATGGCCCCGATGTCAGACCAGGCGGTGATCGGTCTGACCTTCAGCTACCTGTTCGGCCTGGGCGCGACGCTCGTGCTCGTCACCCTGGCGCTTCCCCACCCCGCCGACCGCGAGCTGCTCGGGCTGGTGATCCCGGCGGCGCTGGCCTACGGGGTGGCCGGGACCGCCTTCGTGGCGCGCGAGCGGATCCCCCTGTGGCTGTATCGGGCCTTCCCGGTGTGCGGGACCTTGCTGGCCGCGGCGGTCGTCTACTCGGCCGGCGCTGCGCTGATCGGCGTCTACTCGCTGCTGTTCTTCTGGGTGGTGGTGTCCGCGTTCTACTTCTTCTCGCGGGGTTGGGCGGCGGTGAATCTGGTGGTCGTCGGCGCGGCTTACGCAGGCGTGCTGGCGCTTCGCCCCCACGTCATGCAGCCCGCGGTGGCCTGGGTGACCACGATGTGGACGCTGGCGGCCGCGGGTGTGCTGCTGCTGTTGCTGCGCGAGCACGTCGAGCGCCTGGTGGAGCGGGTGACAGGTAGCGCTCGCCAGGCGGCGGAGCACGGCGAGGCCCTGCAGGCGATCGCCGACGCCACCCGCGAGATCGCGCGCAGCGTAGAGCCCTCGACGATCCGCCCCGCGGTGTGCATCGGCGCGCGGCGGGCCACCAACGCCGCCGCCTGCGCTCTGTATGAGCCCACCGCCGACGGGCGCGGGCTGTCGCGGACGGCCGACGACGGAGCTGAGGCGTCGCCCGATCTGCTGCTGTTCACCGGCGCTCCCACCGCCGCCGGGGCGGCATTCAGCTCGGGCGAGCAGGTGTTCATCGGAGACCTCAGGGAGCATGCGCTCACGCGCGAGCGGGCGCCGGGCGTGCCGTGGGGCTCCGCCCTGTGGCAACCCGTGATGCGCGGAGACACGCGCATCGGGGTCCTGTGCCTGATGTGGAACCAGACCGCGGCGGTGGCGCCCCGGCGCGCCCTGGCCCTGGTCGGGCTGTTGGCCGAGGAGGCCGCGGCGGGCATCGAGCGCGCCCGCCTGCTGGCGACGCTCGAGGAGACGGCGCGGACCGATCCCCTCACCGGCCTGCCCAACCGCCGGGCCTGGGATGAGGCGCTGGCCCGCGAGATGGCCCGGGCGCGGCGCGACGAGCGGCCCCTGAGCGTGGCGATCCTCGACCTCGACCGCTTCAAGGGCTACAACGACGCCAACGGCCACCTCGCCGGCGACCGCCTGCTCAAGGAGCTGGCGGGCGTGTGGAGCGCCCAGGTGCGCACGATCGACACGCTGGCCCGCTTCGGGGGCGAGGAGTTCACCCTGGCCTTTCCCGCCTGCACCCTGGATGACTCGATGGAGCTGGTTCAGCGCCTGCGGTCGCTGACGCCGGGCGGGGTGACCTGCTCGGCCGGGCTGGCGCTGTGGAACGGGTCCGAGGAGGCCGAAGCCCTGCTCGAGCGCGCCGATGGCGCCCTGTACCGAGCCAAGCAGGCGGGACGCGACCGGGCCCTGGCGGGCTGAGCGACCGACTGGCGCCGCCCGCTGGCGCCGTGGCTAAGCTGGCGTCGGAGAGCATGCGGCGTTTGGTAATCGTCATGGCCACCGTGGCCGCCAGTCTGGCCTGGACCTCCAGCGCCTGGGCTGAGCTGAGGGCCGGGGTGGGGGTGGTGGACGCGAGCTACAAGATCGGCTCCTCGGCGGGCCAGTACGCCTCGACCAAGGGGCCGCCCGACCCCGCCAACCCGGACCCCGAGTTCGATCCCAACGCCCAGCAGGTCAAGAACGACCCCTCCTACGGCATGCAGTCCAGGCTCCAGGTGCGGGCGCTGGTCTTTCAGAACGGCTCGCGGCCGGTGGCGATCGCCAAGACCGACCTCTACATCCCCCAGGATCTGCTGTGGCGCCGGGCCGCGCAGATCCTCAGCGCAGATCCCGCCACGGCCGGGGCGATCGGTGAGGACAACCTGACGATGGTCATCACCCACGACCACTCCTCGCCCTACTACTCCTCGACGGCGTTCGGGGCCTGGGCGTTTCAGGACGTGTTCGACATCCGCTTCTATGACTACTACGCCCACCAGATCGCCGAAGCGGTCAAGCAGGCCTACACACACATGCACGCGGCGCGCGTCGGGGCCTCGCCCACCTACGTCGACACCGTTCAGGAAAACGTCCCCGGCCCCCAGACGGCCGATAACGGAACACCCGCCGGCTTCCCGCACTCCTGGAGCGACCACAACCTGTCGGTCGTGCGCTTCGACGACATCAGCGACGCGGCCCACCCGAAGCCGCTGGCCAACCTCGTCTCCTACAGCCTGCACGGCGAGTCGCTGAGCGGAACCGACCTGATCTCGGCCGACTGGATCGGCGCCTTCCAGCGCATGTTCGACCGCGCCACCGGCGTGCCCTCGGTCTACATGCAGGACGCGGTGGGCAACTCAGAGACCGAGACCAACACCTACCACGACATCCACCAGCGCCAGTTCTTCGAGCACAAGATGTACCAGCAGATCGAGCACTCGGCCTTCCAGCTCGCCGGCGCGGCCTATGAGACGTGGAGGCGGATCGGGGCGGGGCAGCCCGACCCCGGACCGGCGGGCGGCACGGGCAACCCGGTCAACCGCGACCAGGCCCAGCACTTCGTGCCCTTCAGCTCTGATCCGGTCGTCTCCGAGGACAACCGCTGGTTTCCCGGGCCCTACTCCCATCCGCTGCCGACCGTCGGCAACTGCCGCACCGACACGACCCTGGGCGGCACGCCGCAGGTACCCGGTGCCGGTCTGCCCGACTGCGCGGGCACGCGCCAGGCGTATGACCAGCTCAGGCCGTTCGGGTTCCCGCCACCCCCCGACTTCCCGCGTCCATCGCAGTTTCCCGGTACCAGCGCCGCTGACCTCGCCAGCTTGGGCCTGCCCGTGCCCGCCAACTACGGCACGCCCTCCCACAACGCCCTGGAGGAGGCGCTGGGCATTCACCTGCAGGCGATCCGCATCGGTGACCTGCTGCTGACGCTGTGCTCGTGTGAGCAGTGGCACGACCAGGCCCAGAACATCCGCACCCGCACCGACCAGATCAGCGGCAACGAGTGGCTGGGCTATGACTGGGCTGACCCCAACCGGCCCGATAACGACGGCTCACCGGGCTGCTTCAAGGAGTCCGCGGGAACGTGGGACTGTCCTCACCCAGATTATGCCTGCACGGTCAACGGGCAGAACGAGAAGGTCTGTCCCCACCCGCAGCAGCCCGACCTCAGGATCAAGGGGATCTCCGATCACGACTACCAGGTGATGGAGGCCCAGATCCTCAACGACGCGGGCAACTGGAACGACCCGTCCTGCGCCAGCCCCGGCTGCGGGCTTCAGGCCGAATCAGAGCCCAGCGTCCCCAGTCAGATCCGCGGCGGCTACACCCACGACGACGTGGTCGTGCCCGGCCACAGCTCGCCCGGGGCCCAGCAGTCGATCCAGGCCCCAGGCTACGCCTTCAGCTACGGCTACAAGATGACCATCCCGGTGGCGATGGCCAATGACTACAACGGCTACATCGCCACCCTGCGCGAGTACCAGCGCGGGGACCACTACCGCAAGGCGCTGACCGGCTACGGCCCCCACTCAAGCGACTACCTGGCCACGCGCCTGGTGTGGATGGGCCACGGACTGCGCGGCGATGACGCCGCCAAGACCGCGGTCAACGCCGAGACGGTGCCCGGCGCGAGCACCGACCCTGCCGTCGCTCCGTTCATCACCCCGATGATCGCCAAGACCCAGCTCGATCAGCAGAACAACGAGGCCAGGGCCCAACTGCTGGGCAACAGCGGAGATGCCGCCGTAGCCGCCTACTCGAAGTCGATCCCCAACGACGGGGGCACGCCGGGCATCTCCGAGGCACCCAAGAGCATCCAGCGCTTCGACGCTTCGTTTCTGACCTGGGTGGGAGGCGACAACTTCACCGACAACCCCACCGTAAAGGTCGAGCGCCAGTTCCCCGACGGCTCGTGGAACCTGTGGGCCGACCAGCAGGGCGAGCTGCCGGTGATCGTGCACTACCCCCATGCTTCCAGCACGCCCGACTACGCGCAGGGCAACCAGGTGTGGAAGTGGACCGCCGACTTCGAGGCGTTCGTCTCCGGGGGCGGCGCCATGCAGTACCCGCTGGTGGATCCCCAGGGCGCCCTCAACTACTCGACGCCACCCGGGACCTACCGCTTTGTGGTCAGCGGCCAACGTCAGCAGCAGGGGGGCTCGCCCCAGGACTACGGCTTCACCAGCGCCCCCTTCGTGGTCGGTGCCTACAGCGGGATCCAGGCCAACGACATCCGCCGCGAGGCTGACCAGGCCGTGTCGTTCGTGGTGGGCCCGATCACCAAGCGCACCAGCGACAGCGTCGACAACGGGGCCGGCCCGGTGAAGGACGCCCAGATCGGACCGATCGACTACCCCGACACCTACGACGTCACCGCCAAGGGCCACGGGGTGCGCTACATAAACCCCCACACCAGGGTGGCGGTGCGCGATGGCAACACCTCCGCTCCAGCCGACGTGGCCGCCGCCGCGGGCGACAGCTCGCGCCTGGAGTGGTACTGCACGTGGTGCTCGTTCCGGCCCTGGCTGGACTTCGGGCCAGCCCACACGGCGTTCGTGACCTTCGCCCGCGTCCGCGGCCGGGCCAGCGCCTCGGCGGCGGTGAGCGAACGCGTGCCCGCCCACCGCGTGGCTACCGGCGATCCCAACGACCCCGCCTGCAAGGGGCCGACCCCCGGGGTATCGCTGTGTGACCGCTGGGTCACCGACCGCAAGTTGGCCAACGGCGAGTCGGCCTATGTGTGTCCCGGTGACCTGCGGGACGTCTACGGCAACTACAACGGCCAGGGCTCGGGGATCGTCAGCCGGGGCAACGCGATCGTCGAGCTCAACTGTCAGCCCCTCGAGGAGAAGGGGCTGGGCCCGATCGTCGAGCCCCCGGCCACCGCCAGCGCCACCGGAGGCCTGACCAACCGCGGCTTCGGCGGCTTCCAAGGCCTCGGGCCGGCGGGATCCGAGCGTGGACAGACCGGTCCGGCAGCGGCCCTGGGGCTGCCCAGAGCGGGCCGGCGCTGCACGAGCAAACGCCGCTTTCGCATCCACATACGCGCACCGGCGCCCGGCCTGCGGCTGAGCTCCGCCCAGGTGGTGCTCAACGGCCACCGTCTGAAGGTGGTGCGCCGACACGGCCGCCTCGAGGCCACCGTAGACCTGCGCCGCTACCGCAAGGGCACCTTCCGCATAACCGTGACCGTCCGCACGCGCTCGGGCCGGCGCTACCGTGCGCGACGCACCTACCATCTGTGCGCGCACCGGGCCCGCCACCCCAGGCATCCCCCGCGTCTATAGCGCGACGTCCCCGCGCCGGGCCGCCAGCTCAGCGCGCGCAGCTGCGGCCAGCGTGATGAGCCCCCGCCGCGCCCGGCGTGGGACACTTCTGGACATCGGTCCTAAAGCGATGGAGGAGAGTCTCATGGGCGTCGAGCTAACCGACCTTCAGCGCGGCACGTTGGAATGCCTGTGCGACACCCTGGTCCCGTGCGTCGAGCGGGCCGAGGATCCGACCGGGTTCTGGGCTCGTCGCGCGTCTGACCTGGGCGTGGCCGCCGGCGTGGAGCAGATCCTGGGCCAGATACCCGACGAGGGGGTGCGCAGCGGGCTGCAGTCGCTGCTGGAGATCCTGGCCGCCCAGGGGTTCTCACCGGCCCGTTCCCAGCCCTCGCGCGAGCAGCTGCTTCGCAACATGTGCCTGGCGTCGGCCGAGGCGGCCGCCGGACTCGGCGCGCTGACGGCCATGACGCTGTTTCTGACCTATGGCGCGCCCGATCCCCAGACGCTGCGCAACCCCAACTGGGAGATGTTCGGCTATCCGGGACCGATCAGCGCTCCCCCGGCGACGCCCAAGGAGATCGAGCCGCTGGTGCCCAGCGGCCCCGAGGCCGAGCTGGAGGCCGACGTGTGCGTGGTCGGCTCGGGGGCCGGTGGGGGGGTCATCGCCGGGACGCTGGCCCAGCAGGGCCGCCAGGTTGTCGTGCTCGAGGCCGCCGGCTACTTCAACGAAGCCGATTTCGCCCAGCTCGAGCTCAAGGCCTACCAGGAGATGTATTGGCGTGGCGGGCCGACGCCGACCGCCGACGGCAACGTCAGCCTTCAGGCCGGCACCAGCCTGGGCGGGGGGACCACGATCAACTGGACCAACTGCCTGCGCACGACCCCCTGGGTGCGCGAGCAGTGGGCCCAGGAGCACGGGCTGGAGGGCGTCGACGGTGCGGAGTTCGACCGCCACCTGGACACGGTGCTCGAGCGCATCGGGGCCACCGACGCCTGCTCGGAGCTCAACGGCCCTCAGCAGCGGATGCGAGAGGGCTGCGAGCGGCTGCAGTGGAGCTTTCGCACGGTGGTCCGCAACACCGATCCCGCCACCTACTCGCCGGACAGCGCGGGCTATCTGGGCTTCGGCGACCAGTCCGGCTCCAAGCAGAGCACGACCAAGACCTTCCTGCGTGACGCCGTCGCCCACGATGCGCAGATCGTCGTGCGCTGTCGCGCCCAGCGCATACTCACCGAGCACGGTCGAGCGGTGGGCGTAGAGGCCGTGTACACCTCCGAGGCGGGTGAGCAGGTGGGCGTTCGGGTCAACGCGCCGTGCGTGGTGGTGGCCGCGGGAGCGCTCGAGTCCCCGGCTCTGCTGCTGCGCTCAGGCATCGGCGGCCCCGCCGTCGGTCAGTACCTGCGCCTGCATCCGTGCGTCGCGGTCCTGGGGATCCACCAGACAGATCAGCGTGCTTGGTGGGGGGCGCCTCACGCCGGGCTGAGCGACGAGTTCGCCAACACCGGTGAGGGCTACGGATTCCTGATCGAGGGAGCGCAGTACGCACCGGCCATCACGGGCTCGGCCGTGCCCTGGACCTCCGGAGCCGAGCACAAGGAGATGATGTCCCAGATGCGTAACGGGGCGAGCTTCATCGCTCTGACGCGTGACCGCGGCCACGGACAGGTGGTCCTCGACCCGCGGGGCGAGGCTACGCCCCTGTACTCCGTCACCGACGAGCTCGACCAGCGCAACCTCCGTCACGGGCTGGAGGCGCTGGTGCGCCTGCACGAGGCCTCCGGGGCGCGGCAGATCCTGTCGCTCAGCGCCGGCATGCCCCGCTGGCGAGTCGGCGACGACCTCGACGCCTACATCGCCCAGATTCAGGCGATACCGCTGCGCGCCGGCGGGCACCGCCTGTTCTCCGCCCACCAGATGGGCACCTGTCGGATGGGCGTGGACCCGGCCACCTCGGTGGCCGGTCCCTGGGGCGAGCTGCACGACACCGCCGGCGTATGGATCGGTGACGGAAGCGCGTTTCCCACGCCCTCGGGAACCAATCCGATGGTCAGCATCATGGCGCTCGCGCACCGGACGGCCGAGGCGATCGCCGCAGGTTCCCAGACGCGCACGAGCGAGCGGGTGGGCACGACGACGGTGTGACCCTCGCGAGCATCCGACTTTTTATTTTTAATTATTAATAGGAAAAAAGAGAGAGGACCCCATCGTGGCCACCGAGACCCAGACGCAGGCGCCGACCGCCCACCCCGAGTCCGAGCCGATCCTGCGAGACCAGCTGTTCATCGGCGGCGAGTGGGTGAAGCCCAGCGGATCGGAGACAATCGAGGTCGTCGATGCCACGACTGAGCGGGTGATGGGCAGCGTCCCCAAGGGTGGCGCCGATGACGTGGCGGCCGCCACGCGGGCCGCCCGCGCAGCCTTTCCGGCCTGGTCACAGACGCCGGTGGCCGAGCGAGCCGAGCTCTGTCAGCGCGTGGCGGGGGTGCTCGGCGAGCGCAACGAGGAGATCGCCTCGCTGATCTCGCGCGAGGTGGGCATGCCGATCGGGCTCTCGCGCATGATCCAGGCCGGACTGCCCACGATGTCCTTTGGCTCCATGCCCCAGGTGGTGGCGGAGATGGACTGGGAGGAGCGTGTCGGAAACTCGTTGATCGTGCGCGAGCCCGTGGGGGTGGTGGGGGCCATCACCCCGTGGAACTATCCCCTGCACCAGATCTGCGCCAAGGTCGCTCCGGCGCTGGCCGCCGGCTGCACGGTGGTGGTCAAGCCGTCTGAGGTGACTCCGCTCAACGCCTTCCTGCTCGCTGAGATCCTCGAGCAGGTGGGCCTCCCGGCGGGCGTGTTCAACCTGGTCACGGGCTTTGGCCCCGTGGTGGGCGAGGCCATCGCCGCCAGCCCCGACGTGGACATGGTGTCCTTCACGGGATCGACACGCGCCGGCCGGCGTGTGTCTGAGGTGGCGGCGGCCACGGTCAAGCGGGTGGCGCTGGAGCTGGGGGGCAAGTCACCCAACGTCATCCTGGCCGACGCCGACCTTCAGGCCGCGGTCATCGACGGCCTGGGCAAGTGCTTCTTGAACTCGGGGCAGACCTGCAGCGCGCTCACGCGCATGCTGGTGCCGCGTGAGCGTCTGGCCGAGGCCGAGGCGATCGCCGCCGCCGCCGTGGCCCAGACGCCGGTCGGCGATCCCTTCGCCGACGGTGTCGCGCTCGGGCCGCTGGTGTCAGAGACCCAGCGCGAACGGGTGCGCGACTACATCCGTCAGGGTGAGCAGGAAGGAGCCAAGCTGGTGGCCGGGGGAGCAGAGCCTCCCGAGGATCTCGACCGCGGCTACTTCGTGCGTCCGACCGTCTTCTCCGAGGTGCGCCCGGACATGACCATCGCCCAGGAGGAGATCTTCGGCCCGGTGCTGGCCATGATCCCCTACGACAGCGAGGACGAGGCGGTGCAGATCGCCAACGACACGATCTACGGACTGGCCGGGGGCGTGTGGTCGGGTGACACCGAGCATGCCCAGGCGGTCGCGCGGCGTCTGCGCACCGGCCAGGTGGAGATCAACGGGGCGACGTTCAACCCGCTGGCGCCGTTCGGCGGCTTCAAGCAGTCCGGTCACGGGCGCGAGCTGGGCCGCTTTGGGCTGGAGGAGTTCCTGGAGATCAAGAGCATCCAGCTCTAGTCATCCAGCGGACCTCGGCCGTGACTCGGATCGGGATCCTCACCGGCGGCGGAGACTGCCCGGGGCTCAACGCCGTCATCCGGGCGGTGGTGCGCAGCGGCATCGACGTCCATGGTTTCAGCGCCTATGGCTTTGTCAACGGGTGGGCCGGGGCGATGAGCGGGGAAGGGTTCGAGCTCACCCATGAGCGCACGGCCGGGATCCTGCCCCGTGGAGGCACGATCCTGGGCACCTCCCGCACCAACCCCTTCCGCCAGGACGACGGCCCCGAGCGGATCGCCGGGACGCTTCAGTCCCAGAGCATCGACTGCCTGGTGGCGATCGGCGGCGAGGACACGCTGGGGGTGGCTCAGCGCCTGAGCGGCGAAGGGGTCGCGGTGGTGGGGGTGCCCAAGACGATCGACAACGACCTGGCGGCCACCGACTACACGTTCGGCTTTCACACCGCGGTGCAGATCGCCACCGACGCGATCGACCGTCTGCACACCACCGCCGAGTCGCATCACCGGGTGATCGTGGTGGAGGTGATGGGCCGCCACGCGGGTTGGATCGCCGCGTACAGCGGCATGGCGGGGGGCGCGGACGCGATCCTGGTGCCCGAGCGGCCGTTTGACATCGACGAGGTGTGCGCGCGGCTGACCCGTCGTCATGCCAGCGGGCGCACCTTCTCGATCGTCGTCGTCTCCGAGGGAGCGGCGCCGGTGGGAGGGGCACTCTCGGGCCGGGAGGAAACCGACGCCTTTGGCCACGCCCGTCTGGGCGGGATCGCGGTGGCGCTGGAGGGGGAGATCGAGAGCCGCACGGGCTATGAGACCCGCATGACCATTCTCGGGCACGTCCAGCGGGGCGGGACGCCGACCGCCTATGACCGGGTGCTGGCCACGCGCTTCGGCGTCAAGGCGGCAGAGGCGGTGGGGGAGGGGGCCTTTGGTCAGATGGTGGCGCTACGCGGCACCGAGATCGTCCGGGTCGAGCTGGCGGAGGCCCTGCGGGCGCCCAAGCTCCTGGACCCGGACGTCTATGGCTCGGCTGAGGTCTTCTTCGGCTGAGGGGCGGCCGAGGTGCCGGGCGCCTTGTCCTTGCGCGGCGTGCCCGACGTGACCACCGCCATCGAGGCAGCACCGATCACCAGCAGGGCGCTGATGGCCATCACGGCTCGCGCGCCCGCGCGTGAGCCGGGGAAGTCGGCCCGGCGCATACCCAGGACCGATACCAGCACCGCCCAGCCGGCCAGCAGTCCGCCCGCGACGTAGAACGGTGTCTTGGACGGCTCGCCGTCGGCGGTGGCCAGCAGCCCGACCAGGGTGTTGAGCGCGGCGGTCATGCGGGCGCGAGACTAACGGACAGCCGGGCTCGAAGGACGCGTCATGCCGCCAGGAACACGAGCTCCACGCCAGCGCCCACGTCAGGTTCCGGGTGCTGTGGGTCCTCGTCGGGCCATCCGACCACGGCCAGCGCGCACCCGCAGTCGCAGGCCAGCGCCTCGAGCTCGCGCAGGGTGGCGGCCCGAGCCTCAAACTCGGCCGGACAGCGCTCCTCGGAGCAGATCAGCGTCGCGATCAGCACCCGCACAGGATCGGCGCGGGGGCGGACGGACCCCAGGTCCAGGCACTAGGCTGGGCCGACCCGAGCGAGCGGAGGACGAAATGGCGAGAAAGCCAGAGGTGGGCGAGCAGGCACCGGACTTCGAGCTGGAGGGGACAGACGGCAGCTTCCGTCTCTCCGAGCACCGCGGCCAGCGGGTCGTTCTCCTGTTCTACCCGGGCGACAACACGCCCGTATGCACGAAACAGTTCTGCTCCTACCGCGACCGGGCCGAGGACTTCGGGCGCCTGGAGGCGACGGTGGTGGGCATATCCAGCCAGGATCTGGCCTCCCACGAGCAGTTTCGCGCCCAGCACGGTCTGACCGTCCCCCTGCTCGCCGACGTGGACGGGGAGGTGGCCCAGGCCTACGGTGCCCGCGCCCCCGTGGTCGGCACCCGCCGGGCGGTGGTGATCGTCGACGAGCAGGGCATCGTGCGCTACCGCCACGACCACCGGCTCGGCCTGGACTACCAGGATGTGGACGAGCTCGCCGCCGCGCTGGCGGGACTGCCCGCGTGAGCGCCGAGCAGCGCCGGGCGATCATCTTCTTCGCGTGCTCGGTGGCCATCTCGATGGCGCTGACCGCCATCGACCTCTCCGGCTATCACTCCCTGATACTGCGCGTGGCGGCGGTTTTCAGCCTGGTCACGGGGATCGCCGTGCTGCTGCTGCGCGGGCGCGCTCGGTGACCTGCGGGGCTCAAGGCAATGGCCGCAGCGGACGATAAGACCCACAGGCCTAGGCGAACCAAGGAGGGACCGCATGTCGGACCGACAGAGAACCGAGGGTGAGACCGCCAGCGCGCCAGCGCTAGGCAGCCCCGCCCGCGTGCTCTGCGGAGACTGCGGCTACACCTGGTTCGGCCTCACCGCCGCCCACGGGCTGTCGATCATCGGCCGCTGCCCCCGCTGCGGAGGTGGGCTGCACTTCCGCGACGAGTTTGCCACCGCCCCCCCGGCTCCGATCTCAGACCGGGCCAGCGCCGGCTCCGCGGGCCAGCCCAGCTCCGCGGGTCAGTCCGGTGGGCGTGAGCGTGAGGCCAACGAGAACCTGGAGCCCTCCCAGGTTCTTGGGGCGCCCACGTCCTGGGCGCGCTGAGCACCTCCCGCCGGCCGCCGTCGCCCTGAGCACCCGCTCCTGCCGCGTTGCCTTCGCCGTGACCCGCCCCGCTCCTTGAGCCGCCGCTACGTCTATGACGGCGGCGAGGCGCCGCCGGCCGAACTCGGCGCCGCCGTCGATGCCGGCGGCGGTGTCCCCCCTTCGGGGCTGGTGGGGCTCGGGGGCGGAGCCGACGGTGGGGGAGCCGGCCCGGAGGGCAGACGCGCCGGATATCCGGGTGGTACTACGTAGACGCGCTGGCCGGTCAGGTACTGGCCGGGGTCGCTGGAGGAGGCGGGCGGGGAGCGGTAGACATCCAGGTGCCGGCCGAGGATTGCCCCCCCGGTGTCCTGCGCGGTGAACCAGCCGTGCCCGGGGCTCGAGCGATAGGCCGCGATGTAGATCCGCGAGCCGAGGGGTATCAGGCGCGGGTCGACGGCCACCGACCGGTAGTAGCGCAGAGGCCGTGAGGGCCCGGGGGCGAAGCTGACCCCGGTGAGGGGTATGTAGCGAGTTCCCACCCCCGACGACCAGCCGCCCGCCTCGAGGGGGAACGTGGGCAGGTGGTCGCGACTCACCCAGTACGCGCCGGCGCGCCAAAACGGTGCGCCGCGGCTCCAGCCGCCGTGGCGTCCGGGCGATGTGCGCCGGCCCCGGGCGTTGATCCAGCCGCCGTGGCCCAGAGCGTCGATGTGCACGGCATCTCCGTTGAGCGCGATGCCGTCGCCCTCCATCGACACTCCGTGGGCGGAGTACAGCCAGTCGATCCGGTGAGGGCTGGCCAATCCCGTCGCGGGTACCCGGCGGCCGCTGAACCAGCGTTCGGGCACCGGGTAGTACTCGGTGATCCGCACGCCCGTGAGCCAGGTCGGCTTGGTCAAGGTGTGGCGAGGGGCCGGACGGTGCCCTCGAGCGCCCACCGGCGAACCGCCCAGGGTCAGCGCCCCGGCGGCGCCCAGCAGAGCGCAGCTCGACAGGAAGGCGGCGGCGCGGGCTCGGGACGGCGTCCCCATGCTCTCTGAGGATAGCCCGGGCCATATCGGACCCCCGGGGTGCATCTGTCGTCGCGGGGGAGGAGGATGGTCATGTGTACGAGCTGCTGCCATTGGCACGCCCGCTGGCGGCCACCATGAGCACGCTCGCCCTGACCCTGGGAGCGGCCCTGGATCCCGGCCCTCGAGCTCCCACCCGTCCGACATCCAGCCGGGCGGGGGCCGTTTCCCCGGGAGCCGCCTCCCCAGGGCCCCCGGCTCCGCTCGCCGCCGCACCGGCCACGGGGTGCGTGCGCCACGGAGCCGCCCTGCGCACGCACGGCTGGCGGGGTCGGCGAACGGTCGCTCTGACCTTCGATGACGGCCCCTGGCCGGATACCGCGGCCTTCCTGCGGGTGCTCGAGCGCCGTCACGTACGCGCGACCTTCTTTCAGGTCGGGCGTCAGGTACGCGGCCAGGACCGACTGGAGCGGCGCATCCTGCGTGACGGCGACGCGATCGGCAACCACACCCTCAACCACCCCAGCCTGCCCGCCGTCCCCGCGCGCGTGGGCCAGGAGCTCAGCCTGACCAGCGCGATCATCCATCACACCTCGGGCGGCTATCGCCCCTGCCTGTTTCGCCCGCCCTACGGCGCCTACAACTCGGCGATAGTCCAGCGGGCCCGCGCCGACGGCATGACCACCGTGATCTGGGACGTGGACCCTCGAGACTGGAGCCGTCCGGGCAGCCGGGCCATCGAGAGCCGCGTCATGGCTCAGGTGCGCAGCGGCTCGATTGTGCTCATGCACGACGGCGGGGGGCCCCGCGAGCAGACGTTGAGCGCGCTGCCACGCATCATCGGCGACCTGCGCCGGCGCGGCTACGGCCTCGTGACGGTGCCCGAACTGCTCGGCTACCGCACCCGCCACGGATAATCGCGCGGAGGTGACCGATCGGGCTGGCCTCAGCCCGTTCCGCGTAATACGGTGACGTCTCACGATCACCGGCAACGGAGGCGAGCGATGGCGACGGGTTCCACTGACACGGAGGCTTCCACGAGCACGACGGTGGCCGACCTCGCGGCGCGCGCCGCCGAGCGCTTCGGCGATCGGCCCGCGGCGCGCAGCCGGATCGAGGGCCAGTGGCGCTCGCGCACCTACCGCGAGGTGGCCGAGATCGTGGAACAGCTTGCGCTGGGACTGATCGGCCTGGGGATCGAGCCCGGCGACCGGGTGTGCATCCTGGCCAACACGCGCCCGGAATGGACCTACTGCAGTCTCGCCATCTCGAGCGTCGGCGCGGTGGTCGTCCCGATCTACCCGACCAACTCCCCGGAGGAGTGCGAGTGGGTGGCGGGAAACTCAGGTGCGCGCGCGGTGGTGTGCGAAGACGCCGAGCAGATGGCCAAGATCGCCGCGGTGCGTGGGGCGCTGCCCAACCTGGAGACGGTGATCGTGATCGAGGGCGAGCCTGGCCGCGGCCAGGGGGATTCGGTGTGTGACCTCGAGGCGCTGCGCGAGCGGGGCCGCGGCAGTGACGCGGCCGCGGTCCGCCAACGCACGGCGGGGGTCAGGGCCGAGGACCCCTACACCTTCATCTACACCTCGGGCACCACCGGCCCACCGAAGGGCTGCGTGCTCACCCACGGCAACGCCGCCGCGGTGTGCTCGGTGGTACACGAGCTTGACTTCATCGGAGCCGAGGACGTCAGCTACCTGTATCTGCCCCTGGCCCACGTCTTCGCGCTGACCGTGCAGCTGGCCTCCTTTGACATCGGCGCCTGCATCGTCTACTTCGGCGGTGACACCCGCCAGATCATTGCCGAGCTGGCCGAGACCCACCCCACCTACCTGCCCTCGGTGCCACGCATCTTCGAGAAGCTCTACACGCTGGCCACGGCCCGACTGGCCGACGCCGACCCTCGGGAGCGTGAGCAGTTTCAGCAGGCGATAGCGCTTGGAGTCCGGGTGCGCGACATGCGACACCGGGGAGAAGCGGTGCCCGAGGAGCTAGAGCACGCGTTCGCCCAGGCCGACGAGAAGCTCTACGCCAACGTGCGCGCGCTGTTCGGGGGACGCATCCGCCAGGCGGTCACCGGCGCCGCGCCCATCGCCCCGGAGATCCTCGAGTTCTTCTACGCCTGCGGGGTGCACGTGCTCGAGGGCTACGGCTTGACCGAGACCACCGGCGTGGGCACGGTGAACACCCTGGAGCACTTCAAGACGGGTACGGTCGGCCGGCCCCTGCCGGGAGTGGAGATCCGGATCGAGGAGGACGGGGAGATCCTCATGCGCGGCCCCAATGTCTTCCGTGAGTACTGGGGCAACGCCGAGGCGACCAGCGACACGCTCAGCGATCGCTGGCTGCGCACCGGTGATCTGGGCAGTGTCGACGAGGACGGCTTCCTCTCGATCACCGGCCGCAAGAAGGACATCATCATCACGGCCGGAGGCAAGAACCTGGCGCCCGCCAACCTCGAGAACGATCTCAAGCAGTCGCGCTGGATCTCCCAGGCGGTCATGTACGGCGACCGGCGCCCGTACCCGGTGGCGCTGATCACGCTGGACATGGAGGAGATCGGGCCGTGGGCGCGGGAGCACGACCTGCCCGAGGATCCCGGCGCCCTGGCCACCAGCGAGCAGGTGCGTGAGCTCATCCAGTCGGTGCTCGAGGAGGTCAACCGCCGCTACGCCCAGGTCGAGCAGATCAAGAAGTTCACCATCCTCGACCACGATCTCTCCCAGGAGACCGGTGAGCTCACCCCGACGCTGAAGGTCAAGCGAAACGTGGTCAACGAGAAGTACGCCGACCTGTTCGACGGGCTGTACGGCTCCTAGCCAGATGACCGAAAAGCTGCCGCGCGTGGCCCCTGGGGGCACGCGCGGCAGCCGCCACCGGCGATACTGCCGAGTGACTCGGGGGCCGGTCGGGCCCCCTTCAGGGGGCCCTAGTTCTGGCCCTGCTGCTCGGTGTTGGCGTTGGCGTTACCCGGCTCGTCGGCGTGGCCGCCCGGACCATCGCTGGCCTGGGGGGTCTCCGTGGCGCCGGACTCCGAGTTGGACTCGCTGGAACTCGACTCGCTGGAGCTCGAGTCCCTGCTGTCCTTGGCGGAGCTCCCGGGCTTATCGGGCGTGCTCTGGTCTCCGCTCTGGACCTGGTCGGTGTCGGGGAGGCTGGTTGCCTCCGCCGGCGCGGCCGATCGCACGACCGACGTGGCGTGCGGGCTCCCGGTCGCTCCGGCCAGCGACGCGCCGCCCAGGGCGAGCGCCGCCAGTCCGGCCAGGACTCCCGTGCCCATCTTCATTCGCTTCAACATGCTGGTCCTCCTTCGTGGTTGATTTCCATTACCACGAGCAAGCTAGGCGCCACCCATGAGATGACGATGAAAGCCAGGGCATGAATTCTGGGGACTCGTGGCGCCCTCACACCGCCACCCATCAAGCCGCCTCCTGCCCAGCGGGCAGTGCCAGCCAGACATCGGCCCCGTCGTCCCGGTTTGCTGCGTGGGCGCTGCCGTGGTGAGCGCTGGCGATGGTGACGACGATGGCCAACCCCAGCCCCGTGCCCTCGGTTGAGCGTCCGCTCTCATGCCGGGAGAAGCGCCGGAACGCATCGGGAAGAAACCTGGGGTCAAAGCCGCGGCCGCGATCGCTGACATGCAGCTCCACGCTGGCATCGGTCACGTGGGTCCACAGGGTGATCTCTCCCTCCCCGTAGCGCAGCGCGTTCTCGATCAGGTTGGCCAGTGCCTGCTCGAGCCTGGCGCGATCCGCGCTCACGGTGACCCGCACCGAGTCGGAAACCACGATCGATCGGCCGGCGTCAAGGGCACGGCTGGCGAAGCGGTCACGCAGGCCCTCGAGCAGCTCGCCGGTGTCCAGGGGTGACTTGGTCACGACCAGCTGGCCCTGCTCGCCGCGGGCGATGGTCAGCAGATCCTCGGCCAGCTGGGTGAGGCGGTCGGTCTCCTGGGAGGCGGAGCGGATCGTCTGCTCCAGGGCCTCGGTGCTCTGGGGGCCGCGGAGGGCCAGCTCGAGCTCGGTCTTGAGGATGGCCAGGGGGCTGCGCAACTCGTGGCTGGCGTCCATGACGAACGTGCGCTCGTGGCGCAGGGCACCCTCCAGCCGATCGAGCATTGAGTTCAGCGTGCCCCCGAGGCGCGCGACCTCATCGTCGGTGGGCGGTACCGGGAGCCGCGAGCCGGGCTCGGCGGCGGTGATCGCCTCGGCGCGCTGGCGCATGAGCTCGATGGGGCGAAGCGCACCGGCGACCGCCAGATAGCCGGCCAACGCGGAGAGGACAAGGGCGCCCAGGCCCCCGATGATCAGCAGCGTGCGCAGGCTCGTGAGCGCGGCCTCCCGTTCGGCGAGGGTGGAACCCACCACCACGACCAGGTTCTGACCCTGGGCGCGAACGGGGATGGCAAGGAGGCGCACGTCGCCCGGCAGGCCCGCGACCGCCGTGCGGGTGGAGAACTCGCCGGTTGTCCTCACCCCGGCGACCTCGGCGGGCGTCAGAACCGGCTGGCGGCCCGCCTCGGGGCTGAAATCAAAGGTGGCCCCACGTGCATCGAGCACCTGAGCGAAGCCGCGTGCGCGATTGTTCAGCGTCGTGCGTCCCGCTTGGCGCAGCCCGGAGTCGGCCTCGCGTACCAGTGCGACCACCAGGCCGGCCCGCGACCGCAGGCTCTGGTCGATCGCGTGGTTCATCTCGGCCCTGACCCGGAGGTCAACGAACACTCCCGTGCCGCCCAGCACGGTGGCGAGAACAATCGCGAAGATGAGACTGACCCGGGTACGAACGGTCAGCCGGCGGCGTGCACCCGGTGCAGTCACCCGCAACGCCTACCGGAGGGCGCGGCCATCGGATCGCAGTCGATAGCCCGCTCCTCTGACGGTCTCGATGCTGTGGGCGCCAAACGGCCGATCGATCTTCCGGCGCAGGTAACGGATGTAGACATCGACCACGTTGGAGCGGTTCTCATAGTCATAGCTCCAGGCGGCCTCCAGGAGCGCCAGCCGACTCATGACGTCCCCCGGCCGGCGCATGAACGCCTCCAGAAGCGCGAACTCCTTGGTGGAGAGGATGATTTCGGTCTCCCCGCGCCAGGTGCGACGCGACGCCGGGTCCAGGCGCAGCTCCCCGACCTCGAGCACCGCGGGCCTCTCAACCGGGCCCCGTCTGGCCAGAGCACGCAACCGGGCCAGAAGCTCGTCGAAGGAGAACGGCTTGGTCAGGTAGTCATCGGCTCCCCCGTCCAGCCCGGTCACGCGGTCCTCGATCGAGTCCCGGGCGGTGAGCATCAGCACGGGCGACCAGACGCCGTCGCGCCGCAGGCGCCGGCAGGTCTCGAAGCCGTCAATCCCCGGAAGCATCACGTCGAGCACGACCGCGTCGTAATCGGTGGCTCCGGCCATCCACAGCGCGTCTTCTCCCGTGCCCGCCACGTCAACCGTGGCGCCCTCGGCTCGCAGCCCCCGCTTCAGCAGAGCGGCCAGCTTCAGGGCGTCCTCGACGATCAGCACCCTCATGGGCGCAGTCTCACAGACGAATATGAGAGTTTGATGAGAGCCTCGAGATCGGGCCGACGCCCGCGCCCGTGTGCCTCAGCCTCCCGCCACGTCCCGGCGCAGGAAGACCAAGTAGGCCGCGACCAGGCAGGGCACGGCGTACAGCGCGCACACCCAGGCGGCGTGGCCGATCGGAGCCCAGTCGGCGGGCACGCGCAGCAGTCCCTGCCAGGCGTTGAACTGCTCGGGCAGCAGATAGGGCTTCAGGCCCCCGAGCCCAGGCAGAATCGTCACCAGCTGCAACAGCAGCGAGATCAGAAGCGTCCCCACCACCGACCCGGCACTGTTGCGCGTGACGGTGGACAGCAACAGCCCGATCGAGGCCACGGCGAGCATGGGCATCATGTAGACACCCAGCGCCGCGGCCATCAGGGCCAGGCCGTGGCCCACCGAGACCTTGGTGCCGGAGAGGGTGGTGAGGGGATGCAGGCCCGCTTCCAGGCCGCCGGCGATCACGGCCACGATCCCCATGACCAGCAGGGCAACGAAGGCGTAGGTGCCGGCCACCATGGCCTTGGCGGCGAATATGCGCCCGCGGTCCACCGAGCGCGTCAGGATCGTCTTCAGGGTGCCGTTGTGGTCCTCGGCTGCGACGATGTCTCCGGCGACGAGGGCGGTGACCAGCGGGAACAGCCAGATCGACCCGAAGATCAGCAGGACGAGGGGGACGGCCAGGCCCGACTGGTGCACGTAGCGTCCGAACGCGACTCCCTCCGGTGACCCGTTGCGCACGCTGAGAGCGACCACGAACAGCACCGGCATCACGATCACGAAGGCCAGCCCGAGATAGGTGCGCTTCTGGGAGATCAGCTTGCGCAGCTCCCAGCGGTAGACGGTGGCCGTGTTAGGCCTCCTGCCGGCCCTCATGCCGGCCCCCCGACCGTCGCCGGCTCGGCCGTGTTGCGGGTCTCGTCCCCTTCGGTCAGGCGGAAGAACAGGTCCTCCAGGGTGGCCGTCTCCGAGCGCAGCTCGAGAAGCGCCACGCCCGCCTCCACCAGCGCGACCGACAGCTCGCCCGCGACACGCTCATCGGCGGTGAAGCGCAGATCGGCACCGAGACGCTGGGCGTCAGAGACACCCGGCTGGGCCTGACAGACCTGCAGCGCGCGGTCGTCGTCGGTGGTGCGCAGCCGGTAGGCACTGCCGGCGCTGCGCTTGAGCTCGGCCAGCACTCCCTCGAAGACGATCGCGCCCGAGCGCACGATCGCCACCCGGTTGCACAGCTCCTCGACTTCGGCCAGCAGGTGGCTGGACAGCAGCACGGTCATCCCCTCACCGGCCAGGCGGCGGATCAGGGCCCGCATGTCGCGCATGCCGGCAGGATCCAGCCCGGTGGCGGGCTCGTCGAGCAGCAGCAGGCGCGGCTCGCGCAGCAGGGCTCCCGCGATGCCCAATCGCTGGCGCATGCCGTGGGAGTAGCCGCTGACCCGGTGACGGGCTCGATCGGAGAGCTCGACGAGCTCCAGCGAGGAGTCGATGCGCGAGGCCGCCCCGCCTCCGTCCAAGGCCGCTACCAGCTCGAGGTTCTTGCGGCCGGTCAGGTAGGGGTAGAAGCGCGGGGCCTCCACGAATCCGGCGACGCGATCCAGCGCCCGGGCGCCGTGCACCAGGGGGTCGCGACCGAACAGCGTGGCCGCGCCCGCGGTCGGGCGGATGAGGCCGAGCAGCATCCGCAGGGTGGTCGTCTTGCCCGCCCCGTTGGGCCCCAGGAACCCGTACACGTCGCCGGCCTCGACGCTCAGGTCTACGTGGTCTACCGCGACCACGTCGTCGTAGACCTTCAGCAGTCCCTGGGCGCGGACGGGAGCCTGCAGGTCCTGCTCGGGAACCGGCACGCTACAAGGCTCGTGCGGCGGCCTCGGCGGCGTTGGCCGGAATCGACCCAAGCACGGTGAAGCTGACGTCGTGGCCCTGCAGCTTCTTGTGGAAGCTCAGCAGCGTGCCCAGGGCGGTGGGAATCTCCTGGCCGGTGGCGCCGTTGATCGAGACGGTGGGCAGCGATGCGCCCTGAGTCTCGCCGTCGCCGCGCGGCGCCGGCTTGGATGCGGCCTTGGCCCCGGGCTTGTCGGCCACGTTCTCACGCTCGACCACGGCGATGGCACCCAGGCCCTGGCCGTAGGTGACCAGTGCGCCGGGGTGGCCCTGGTAGCTGAGCAGGTGCACCGACTGGCGCGGCAGCCCCACCAGCTGGTGGGGAGCGCTCAGCCGGAAGGGCAGGCGCGCCTGCACGGCCGCGAGCCCGGAGACGGTCGATCCGGCCGCGTGCTTGTCCGCGCGGCCTCGGTGGCCCTTGGCCTGGGCCTTGGCCTTGGCCTTGGCGTCCTGGGCGCCGCCCACCTGCACTACCTTGGCGTCGGAGGGCGGGGCGACGTTGATGTCAGACGCGGGCACCGGCCCGAAGGTGATGTTGGTCGCCTTGAGCTCGAGCACCGGATCACCGTTGCCCTGGGCGTAGACGGCAAAGCGCAGCGGGACACCGTGGTTGGCATCCCAGCCCAGCTCCAGGGCGCCCAGCAGGCCGCCGTCGTGGCGGGGTGCCACGCGCACGGTGTAGGCGGGCTGGTTGGCCACCGTGCCCGGGCTGGGGTCCCCCAGCTTGGCCCGCTTGGTGAGCGGGAGGATGGCCTTCTGGATGTCGGCGATCGACGGCACGTGACCCTTGTCCGAGGTCTTCTCGGCCCTGGGCCGGGCGGCCTCCTTGGCCCCCTTGGCCCCCTTGGCGCCGGCGCCGCTGGGCAGCTGTCCGCGGTAGACGGTGTTGGAGGACGCGTCATAGAAGGAGAAGCTCCCGTGGGAGACGACCAGCTCGGAGTCGCCGCGGTCACTCTTGAGCTCCAGTCGCAGACCGTTGTCCCGGGAGAGCCAGACCCGTCCCGCGGCACCGTCGAGGAGGGGGTTGTGGGTGTGCAGCAGCGAGGTGTCAACGAGGTGGTTGGTGAGCTGCACGTCGGCGCTCACGCCCTGCTGGGCGGGGGCCAGCAGCGCCCGGTGCACGGCGTCAGCGAGATGGCGGGGCGGAGGAACGGGCCCGGCGCTGTCAAGCGCCGTGGCGATCGCGGTGCCACCGGCGATGGCCGCCACCACGGTGGCGCACAGGGCGAGCAGGCGGGCGGTGGAGATGCGGCGCAGAACGCTCACGTCGGAGCCTTTCCTTCGTTGACCGAACCCAGACTAGGGCCCGACTCTGAAAAAGCCCTGACAACCGGCAGCTCGATGGTGAATCGCGATCCCCGGACCGTGACCGTCCCGCCGTGGCGCTCGGCGATCGCCCGCACCAGGGACAGGCCCAGGCCCGAGCCGGGCCGCTCATGCGCTCCCGGGCCGCGCCAGAAGCGCTCAAAGGCCTGCTCGCGGTCGCTGTCGCCCAGCCCGGGCCCTTCGTCGGCGACGGCCAGGCGGGCCGTCGCGCCCGAGACCGACAGCGCCACGGTGACGATTCCGTTCTCGGGTCCGTGTCGCTGGGCGTTGTCGATCAGGTTCTCGAGCGCCCGCTCCAGCGCACCGGCGTCGCCGTGGACGAGGGCGGCGTCGGCGTGGGCGAGCTCGACCCCCCGCCGGGTGGTCACCTCGCGGGCCAGCGCCTCCAGGGCCACCGGCTCGTGGGGCGGATGAGCGGAGCCCTCCCGCTCGAGGGTGAGCAGGTCGTCGACCAGGCGTCCGAGCCGATCGGCCTCGGACTCGAGGTCGCGCAGGACGTCACGGTCGATGCCGTGGCGTACCAGGTAGGCCAGGTTGCCCCGCAGCGAGGTCAGCGGTGTGCGCAGCTCGTGGGAGGCGTCGGCCAGCAGGCGACGCTCTGTGGCCTGGGAGCGCTCGAGCGCGCCGAGCATCGTGTTGAGTGTCTGGGCCAGCTCTGACAGCTCGTCGCCCGTCGCCGGGTCGGGCATGCGCCGGGAAGGGTCTCCCGTGCTCGCCACCGCCGCGGCGGCCCCGGACAGCCGGCGCAGCGGCGCCAGCCCCGAGCGGGTCAGCAGCGCGGCCACCATCGCCCCCAGGGCCGCGGCGCCCAGTGCGCTGAGGACGATCAGCTCGGCCAGTCGCCGCCGGGTCGCCTCGATGTCACTGGTGCCGGAGGAGACGACGACGGCGCCGACCGCGGCTGGACCGCCGGCTTCGGCCACCGGGACCGCGTGCAGGCGAATGTCCTGACCCGCAAAGGTCCCGTCCTGGTAGCGCTCGGCACCATCGGCGACCGTCGCC
>DASYID010000132.1:0-21226 GCA_036252775.1 Solirubrobacteraceae bacterium | reverse complement strand
GGTGGGAGTGTCGGTGACCCTGCGACGCGAGCGCAGCTATGAGTTCCTGGACCGTCTGATGTCGGTCGCCATCCCCCGGATCCGCGACTTCCGCGGTCTGAACCCGCGCTCCTTCGACGGTCGCGGCAACTACTCGATGGGCGTTCGCGAGCAGATCATCTTTCCCGAGATCGACTACGACGCGGTCGACCAGGTTCGGGGCCTGGACATCACCATCACCACCTCGGCGGCCACCGACGAGGAGGCCTTCGCCCTGTTGGAGGCCTTTGGCATGCCCTTCTCACGCGAGGGGCGCCCGGGCGACGAGGATGCCGCTCGGCAGGCCGAAGAGGAGGCCGAGCGTCAGCGCCTGGACGAAGCCCACGCCAAGGCGGAGGCCGAGCAGGCCGCTCTGGAGCAGCTCAAGGAGGAGAACCCCGAGGCCTACGCCAAGCCACCCGACCCCGACGGCGAGCCAGGGTCCCCCGGCGGCGGCGAGCCAGGCTCCTCCGCCGAGGGCGAGCCAGGGTCCTCCGCCGAAGGCGAGCCAGGGTCCTCCGCCGAGGGCGCCAAGACCACTTCCGAGCCCAAGGAGGGCTGATCGATGGCCAAGACCTCCCAGCGCGTGCGCCAGACGCGCCCCTACAAGTTCAAGACCCGGGAGTACACACGCTGCCGCCGCTGCGGCCGCGCCCGCGCGGTGTACCGCAAGTTCGGCCTGTGCCGAATCTGCCTGCGCGAGATGGCCCACAACGGCTATATCCCCGGCATGACCAAGTCCAGCTGGTGACGCCATGTCGATGACCGATCCCATCGCTGACCTGCTGACCCGCATCCGCAACGCGATCCACGCCGCGCACGAGACCGTCGACATCCCCGCCTCCCGGCTGAAGGCCGACATCGCGCGGATCCTGGCCGAGCAGGGCTACATCGACTCCTATTCGGTGGAGAAGGACCCTGGGCGTCCGGGCGAGCTGATTCGGATCCGCCTGAAGTACACCGAGGATCGCCGCTCGGCGATCTCGGGCCTGCGCCGGATATCGCGGCCGGGGCAGCGCACCTACGTCGACTCCCGCAGCATCCCCAAGGTTCTGGGAGGGATGGGGACGGCGATCGTGTCCACCTCCCGAGGCGTGATGACCGGCCACGAGGCCCGCTCTGCGGGCGTCGGCGGCGAGGTCGTGGCCCAGGTCTGGTAAGGAGCAGGCATGTCGCGTATCGGAAGGCTCCCCATCCCCGTTCCCGCCGGCGTCACCGTGTCGATCGAGCCCGAGCTCGTGCGCGTCAACGGGCCGCGGGGTGAGCTGACCGAGCGCGTGCCGCGCGACATCGACGTGGTCCAAGAGGGCGAGGAGCTGCGCGTCAGGCGGCCCACCGACCGCGGCGAGCACCGCGCCCTGCACGGGCTCACCCGCTCGCTGGTGGCCAACATGGTTCAGGGCGTCACCGCCGGCTATGAGAAGCGTCTGGAGATCCAGGGCGTCGGTTACCGGGCCGCCCTGCGCGGCCGCGACCTCGAGCTGGCGCTGGGCTACTCCCATCCGGTCTCGATCAAGGCCCCGGACGGAATCGAGTTCGAGGTCCCCCTGCCCACGCGAGTGGTGGTGCGGGGCAACTCCAAGCAGCAGGTGGGCGAGATCGCCGCCAACATTCGCAAGCAGCGCCCGCCCGAGCCCTACAAGGGCAAGGGCATCCGCTACGAGGGCGAGTACGTGGCTCGCAAGGTGGGCAAGCGGGCATGACGGTCACCACCAAGGGCCAGCGGCGGTTGCGCCGTCGCCGGCGCGTACGCGCCAAGGTGACCGGCAGCGCCGAGCGCCCGCGGATCGCCGTGTTTCGCTCCAACCGGGGGATCTCCGCCCAGCTCATCGACGACGGGGCCGGGCGAACGCTGGCCGCGGTGAACTGGACCGAGGCCGAGCTGCGCTCGCTGCCCCGCGCCGAGCAGGCAAAGCGGGCCGGGATGCTGCTGGCCCAGCGCGCCCAGGCCGCCGGTGTCGTGCAGGCCGTCTTCGACCGGGGCGGCTATCGCTACCACGGTCACGTCCGTGCCCTCGCCGAGGGCGTCCGCGAGGGCGGACTCACCGTCTAGGCTGGCGCCGGCCCGCCCCCGCCCAACAGCTACCCTCAAGGATTCCCGTGCAAGTCGATCGCTCAGTCAGCTCAGCCGGCCTGGACCTCCAGGAGCGCGTGGTGGAGATCAACCGCGTGGCCAAGGTGGTCAAGGGTGGGCGCCGCTTCTCGTTCACCGCCCTGGTGGTGGTCGGCGACGAGCGCGACATCGTGGGTGTGGGCTACGGCAAGGCCAACGAGGTCCCCCTGGCCATCCAGAAGGGCGTCGAGCAGGCCAAGAAGAACCTCTTTCGGGTGCCCAAGCACGGCGCCACGATCACCCATCAGACCACCGGCATCTACGGATCGGGCCGCGTCCTGCTCAAGCCGGCCGCCCCGGGTACGGGAGTCATCGCCGGTGGCGGCGTTCGTGCCGTGCTCGAGCTGGCGGGCATCCACGACATCCTGTCCAAGAGCCTCGGCTCCCAGAACCCGATCAACCTGGTCAAGGCCACCGTCACCGGCCTGAAGGGCCTGCGCACCCCAGCCGAGGTGGCCACCCTGCGCGGCCTGTCGATCAACGAGGTCCTGGGCCTGGGCGGCCCCGGCCGCGGCGGCTCCCCGCAGGCGGCAGGCACGGCGGAGACCACCACGCCGGGCGCTGCGCCCGAGACCTCAGAGGCGCCTGAGTCCCCTGAGGCGACCGAACCCGAGCCGGTGAGCCCATGACCGATCTGATCGTCACCCAGCGGCGTTCGCGCAACGGCGCCAACCGACGCCAGCTCGACACGCTGCGTTCGCTGGGGCTGCGGCGGATCGGGCACACCGTGACGGTGGCCGATACCCCTCAGGCGCGCGGAATGCTGCACGCGGTGCGCCACCTGGTCGAGATCGGCGACGGAGCGTCCGTCGGGGGCTCGAAGTGAGCCCGGCAGCGCGTCGCCAGACGCCCCCGGCCGAGCAGGAGCCCGAAGTCCGGGTCGGACTGCACTCACTGCGTCCCGCCCCCGGATCGCGGCGGCCCCGCAAGCGCGTGGGGCGCGGGGAGGGTTCGGGCACGGGCAAGACCTCTGGCCGCGGCCAGAAGGGTGCCGGCTCGCGGTCGGGCTCGAGCAGCCGTCCCGGCTTCGAGGGTGGCCAGATGCCCATCCACATGCGGATGCGCAAGCTGCGCGGGCCGCACATGAAGAAGTCGATGCCCTTCGAGCCGTTCCGCACCCACACCCAGCCGGTGAACCTGGTCGACCTCGAGGCTCGCTTCGAGGCGGGAGCGGCGGTCACGCTGGAGGCGATGCGCAAGGCCGGCCTGGGCACCCGGCGATCCATTCCGGTCAAGGTGCTGGCCAAGGGCGAGATCACCAAGGCTTTGACCGTGCACGCCCACGCCTTCAGCGCCTCGGCGCGCGAACGCATCGAGGCCGCCGGCGGAACCTGTGTAGTCGAGGACTAGACGAAAGTAAGGGGCCGGCGTGCTCTCGACGATCCTCAGCGCGTTCACCGTCCCCGAGATCCGGCGCAAGCTGGCCTTCACGGCGCTGCTGCTCGCGCTCTATCGCCTCGGCTCACACATCCCCGTCCCCGGGGTCAACCTTCACGCGGTAAACAGCATCCAGAGCCAGTTCGGCGGCTCGAACATCCTCGGCTTCCTGAACCTGTTCTCCGGGGGTGGGCTCTCGCGGATCGCCCTGTTTGCGCTGGGCATCATGCCCTACATCACGGCCTCGATCATCCTGCAGCTCCTGACCGTGGTCGTGCCCTCGTTGGAGAAGCTGTCCAAGGAGGGCGAGGTCGGCCAGGCGCGGATAACGCAGTACACGCGCTACCTGGCCGTCGGCCTGGCCTTCGCTCAGTCGATCGGCTACGTCTTCCTCTTCCGGTCCTTCTCGGCCAGCGCGGGCGAGAAGGTGATCCCCAGCTTCGACGTCCCGCACGTGCTGCTGATCGTGATCTCGTTGACCGCGGGCACGGTGCTGCTCATGTGGATGGGTGAGCTGATCACCCAGCGCGGGATCGGCAACGGGATCTCGCTGATGATCTTCGCCTCGATCGTCTCGCGGCTGCCCCACGGCATCCAGGCCTGGTGGACGTCTGACAACCAGGTCTTCAAGGTGATGATGCCGTTCATCGTTTTGGCCGTGGTCGCCTCGATCGTCTTCATCCAGGAGGGCCAGCGGCGCATTCCGGTCCAATACGCCAAGCGGGTCATCGGCCGCCGCATGACCCAGGGCGGACAGACCTATCTGCCGCTGCGGGTCAACATGGCCGGCGTGATCCCGGTGATCTTCGCCGCCTCGATCATGGCTTTCCCACCCACCGTGGGCCAGCTCATCAACACCCCGTGGGCCAAGGACATGTCCAACTTCTTCACCCCCAACGGCTGGCACTACGTGCTGGGCGAGGCGCTGTTCATCATCATCTTCACCTACTTCTACACGGCGGTCACGTTCAACCCGGTCGACCAGGCGGACAACCTCAAGAAGTACGGGGGCTTCATCCCCGGGGTGAGACCGGGGCGGCCGACCGCCGAGTTCCTGGACCGCATCCTGGCCCGCCTGACGTTCCCCGGCGCCCTGTACCTGGCGGCGGTCGCGGCGTTGCCCACGATCCTCATCGCCCAGGCCCACGCCACCTTCTTCTTCGGCGGCACCTCGGTGCTGATCGTCATCGGGGTGGCTCTGGACACGATGAAGCAGCTGGAAGCCCAGCTGATGATGCGCAACTACGAGGGCTTCCTTAAGTAGCCGGTAACCTTGCCGCGTGCCGAAGCGCCGCTTCGCTACGACTCCCGCCGCATCGAACCTCCTCACCGTCGTGTCAGAACTGAACCTCATCCTGCTCGGACCGCCCGGGGCCGGCAAGGGCACCCAGGGCCAGCGGCTCAGCGAGGACTTCGGCCTGCCCTATATCGCCACCGGAGACATGCTGCGGGCCGCCGTCAAGGACCAGAGCGAGCTGGGCAAGCGCGCCGCCTCCTACCTGGCCGAAGGGGAGCTCCTGCCGGACGAGATCATCATCGAGGTGATCATCGACTGCATCTCCGGCGACCAGGCTCGCGATGGCTTCCTGCTCGACGGGTTTCCGCGCACGATCGGCCAAGCCGAGGCCTTGGAGCAGTCGCTCTCGGAGGTCGGCCGACATCTGACCGCGGCACTTCTGATCGAGGTCTCCGACCAGGAGGTCGTCCACCGCCTGGCCGGCCGGCGGGTATGCGTAAAGGCCGGGCACAACTACCATCTCGACTTCGATCCGCCCAAGCACGAGGGCGTGTGCGATCAGGACGGCTCGCGGCTCGTCCAGCGCGAGGACGACCAGGAGGAGACGATCCGTCGCCGTCTGCAGGTCTATCACCGTCAGACCGCGCCGCTGGTGGAGTACTACGACGATCAGGGGCTCCTGCGCCGCTTCGACGGCACCCGGGCGCCGGCCGAGGTCCACGACCACGTCCGGGCCACGCTGGCCACCCTGCGCCTCGAAGAGCAGCTGTAGATGCGCCCGCCCGGCTCGGCGCGCCGGTCTCCGGGGGGGAGGCCGGCGAATGATCGTCCGTAAGACCGCCGAGGAAGTCGATCGGATGGCCGAGGCGGGTGACATCCTGGTGCGCACCCTCGAGCTGCTGGCGGGCAAGGTCCGTCCGGGCGTCAGCACCCAGGAGCTGGATGCAGCCGCGGAGAAGTTCATCCGCTCCCAGGGGGCCGAGCCGGCGTTCAAGGGCTATCGCGGCTTTCCGGGCTCGATCTGCACGTCGCCCAACTCGATGATCGTGCACGGCATCCCCGGTCCCTACCGCCTGGAGCGCGGCGACATCATCTCCGTCGACGTCGGCGTGGTGCACAACGGGTGGGTGGCCGACGCGGCCCGCACCTTTGCGGTGGGCAGCATCTCTCCCGTGGCGCGCAAGCTGCTGGAGGTCACCGAGCAGTCGCTGATGGACGCGGTGGCCCAGTGCCAGCCCGGGGGGCGCCTGGGCGACATATCGCACGCCGTCCAGAGCCGGGTCGAGGGGGCGGGTCTGGCCGTGGTCCGGTCGCTGGTCGGTCACGGCATCGGCCGCGACATGCACGAGGATCCCCAGATCCCCAACTACGGGGAGCCCGGCAAGGGTCCGCGGCTGCAGGAAGGGATGGTCCTGGCGGTGGAACCGATGACGACCGCGGGCCGTCACGCGGTGCGGGTGGCCTCCGACGGGTGGGCGATCTTCTCTCAGGACGGTTCGCTGGCCGCCCACTTCGAGTTCACGGTCGCCATCACCGCCCAGGGCCCCAGGATCCTCACCCCCTGGCATGAGGCCTAGCGGGCCAAGGGCTAGTTGCTAATATCTAGCGTCGCGCTTTTACGCAGCCGTACTTGGGCGGCGGGCGCGCATCCTCGACCGGTAGCGGCCGCCGAACCGGCGGCCAGAGCCGAGTCGTCTGGAACCAGCCGAAAGGGACCATGAAGGTACGACCGTCGGTCAAGCCGATGTGCGAGAAGTGCAAGATCATCCGCCGCCACGGGGCGGTGCTGGTGATCTGCACCAACCCGCGACACAAGCAGCGACAGGGCTAGCCGTGGCGCGCATCGCGGGCATCAACCTTCCGCTCAACAAGCGGGTCGAGATCGGCCTGACCTACATCTACGGCATCGGTCGGCCCACCGCCAACCGGGTGCTCGGCGACGTCGGCGTGTCCTCTGACACCTACGTGCGGGATCTCACCGAGGACGAGGTGGGCAAGCTGCGCGACGCCATCGACCGCCTGCTGACCGTCGAGGGCGACCTGCGCCGCGAGCGCTCCCAGGATGTCAAGCGCCTGATGGAGATCGGCTGCTACCGCGGCCTGCGCCACCGACGGGGGCTGCCGGTCCGTGGTCAGAACACTAAGACCAACGCCCGAACGCGCAAGGGTCCCAGGCGCATGCAGGTGGCGGGCAAGAAGAAGGCGGGCAAGAAGTAGATGCCCGCTCCCAAGCGTCCCGCCCGTGGCCGGCGCAAGCCCAAGAAGAACATCCCCATCGGCCAGGCGCACATCAAGACCTCCTTCAACAACACGATCGTCTCCCTGACTGACCGTGAGGGCAACGTGATCGCCTGGGAGTCCGCCGGCGGCGCCGGCTTCAAGGGCTCGCGCAAATCCACTCCCTTCGCCGCCCAGGTGACCGCCGACGCCGCGGCCCGCAAGGGCCTCGAGCAGGGACTGCAGAAGGTCGAGGTCTACGTCAAGGGCCCCGGATCGGGACGCGAGACGGCGATCCGCTCGCTGCAGGCCGCTGGCCTGGAGGTCACCGGTGTGCGCGACGTCACCCCCCAGGCCCACAACGGCTGCCGGCCCCGCAAGCGCAGGCGCGTCTAAGCATGGCCCGCGATACCGGACCCCAGTGCAAGCAGTGCCGGCGTGAGGGCCAGAAGCTGTTTCTCAAGGGCGAGCGCTGCCTGACGGACAAGTGCGGCGTCGAGCGACGCTCCTACCCACCCGGCGAGCACGGCCGCGGACGCCAGAAGCAGAGCGAGTACCGCGTCCAGCTGCGCGAGAAGCAGAAGGCACGGCGCTACTACGGGATTCTGGAAAAGCAGTTCCGCGGCTACTACGACAAGGCCACCCGCCAGCCGGGCATCACCGGCGAGAACCTGCTGACGCTGCTGGAGTGCCGGATCGACAACGTGCTCGTGCGCCTTGGCTTCGCCGCTTCGCGGCGCCAGGCCCGACAGATGGTTCGCCACGGTCACTGGACGATCAACGGCCGTCGGGTGGACATTCCCTCTTACCAGGTGCGCCCCGGCGACGTGATCGCCGTACGGGCCGGCACCGACGCCGAGCAGGTCATCCGGGATGCGACCGAACTGACCGGTCAGATCCCGGCCTGGCTGCAGGCAGACCACGACTCGCTCACCGCCAAGGTGCTGCGTAAGCCGGAGCGGCGGGAGGTCGCCGCCCCGGTGCAGGAGCAGCTCATCGTCGAGCTGTACTCGAAGTAACGCGTATCGCCCGCCACGCCGTCATCGGCGTTTGGCGCTTACAGGCCCGGCGCCCGGCGGGCCCCGGTCGTAGACCCCGACGACGTTAGGACCCTGATGCTTGACTTCCAAATCCCCCGGATCACCAGTGAGTCCGTCGAGGAGAATCGCGGCTCGTTCACCATCGAGCCCCTCGACCGCGGCTTCGGCTACACGTTCGGCAACTCGCTGCGGCGGGTTCTGCTGTCAGCGCTGGCCGGCGCCGCCGTGACCAGCGTGCGCATCGAGGGCGTCGCCCACGAGTTCTCGACGATCAAGGGGGTCAAGGAGGACGTCACCGACATCGTCTTGAACCTCAAGGGAGTCGTTTGCCGCATGCACTCCGATGCCTCTGAGGTCGAGGCCCCGCTGGTGGTCACCGGCCCGGGCGAGATCACCGCCAAGGACATCGACCTGCCCGCTGGTGTCGAGGTGCTCAACCCCAACGTCCACGTGGCCACGCTGGAGAAGAAGACGCGGCTGGAGGTCTATCTGACCATCGGTCGTGGGCGCGGCTACCGACCCGCGGAGGAGAACAAGTCTCCCGACCAGCCGATCGGCGTGATCCCCATCGACTCGATCTTCTCGCCGGTGCGCCGCGTCGCCTACGCGGTCGAGCAGGCGCGCGTCGGGCAGAAGACGGACTTCGACAAGCTGACGCTGGACATCGAGACCGACGGTTCGGTCGAGCCCCAGGCGGCGTTGCGCGAGGCGGCGGAGCTGCTCATCAGTCAGCTGGCGATCTTCACCGACGCCGACCGCATCGAGGAGCTTCGCGCGGGCCCCGGCGGCCAGCTCGACGGTCACGGCGGGGGAGTCGGTGCCCCAGGTGGCGCCGGTGCGACTCTACCCGCGGCTCAGGGGGAGGAGTACAGCATCCTGATCGAGGAGCTTGAGCTCGGGGTGCGTTCCTATAACTGCCTCAAGCGCGCCGGCATTCAGACCGTTGGAGACCTGATCTCCAAGTCCGAGGGAGAGCTCAACGCGATCCCCAACTTCGGCAAGAAGTCCATCGATGAGGTCATCGAGACGCTGCACACCCGCGGTATGGACCTTCGCCAGGACTAGGATCTCCGGGCCGTGCGCCATCAGAAGAGCCGACACAAGCTCAGCCGCAGCGCGTCTCACCGACGCGCGCTGCTGGCCAACCTGTGTCGCGAGGTAGTCCACCACGAGCGCATCCAGACCACCGAGGCCAAGGCCAAGGCGGTCAAGCCCGAGCTGGAGAAGCTGATCACGCTGGCCAAGCGCGGCGACCTCCATGCCCGGCGCCAGGTCCTATCGACCTTGCGCCAGGACAAGTTCGCCGTCTACAAGCTCTTCGAGGAGGTGGCTCCGCGCTACGCCGAGCGTCCCGGCGGCTACACGCGCATCCTCAAGCTCGGGCCCCGGCGCTCGGACTCGACGGAGATGGTCTTCCTCGAGCTGGTCTAGCGTCGCGGCCTGGACCCCGTCGTGGTCAGCCGGCTGACGCTCGAGTACGACGGGACCGACTTCGCGGGCTGGGCCCGTCAGCCCGGGCAGCGCACCGTCCAGGGAGAGCTGGAGCGCGCGATCGCCACGATCCTCGCCGGGGATGTCGCGGTCACGGTGGCCGGGCGCACCGATCGCGGTGTTCACGCCTGGGGCCAGGTGGCCTCCTACCCGCACGAGGCGCTCGATCCCGTGTCGCTGAACGCGCTGCTGCCCCGGGATGTGGCGGTGCTGGCCTGCGAGCCCGCCCCGCCGGGCTTTGACGCCCGCCGTGACGCGGTCAGCCGGACCTACTGCTACCGCATCCTGCACCGCCGCACGCGTGGGGCCCTGACCGCGCGGAGCTGCCTGTGGGTCGGAGGATCCCTGCAGCTCGACCTTCTGCACCGCTGCGCGGCCGCGCTCATCGGCACCCACGACTTCACTGCCTTCACACCGACCGAGACCGAGCACCCGCACTTCAGGCGCGAGGTCAGGGAGGCCCGCTGGGTCAAGCGCGGGGACGAGCTTGAGTTCTGGATCCGGGCCGACAGCTTCCTGCGCCACATGAACCGGATACTGGTGGGGACCATGCTCGAGGTGGCGCAGTCAAGACGCAGGCTGGAGGCGTTCACCGAGCTGCTGGCGGGACGCCCACGCGCCGAAGCGGGCCCCACCGTCGCACCGCACGGCCTCGCGCTGGCCGGCGTGAGCTATCTCCCGGCGCCCGGGGCGGCCGAGGGTAGCCTCCCCGCCAGCCACTAGGCTCACGCCCGACATGCGGGTCCTGTTGACCAACGACGACGGCATCGACGCCGCCGGGCTCCAGGCCCTGCGCCGCCAGCTGCGCACTGTGCCCGGCATCGAGCTGGCGGTCATCGCCCCGGACGGGAACCGCTCCGCCACCGCCCGCTCGATCACCACTCGTCGCCCGCTGTGGGTCGAGGAGGTCGACTTCGGCGATGGCAGCGTGGGCTACGCGACCGATGGCACCCCGGTGGACTGCGTGCGCTTCGCCCGCCTGGGGCTGATCGAGGGCTTCACGGCCGACGTGGTGGTGTCGGGCATAAACCACGGCTCGAACCTCGGCGATGACATCACCTACTCCGGCACCGTCGCGGCGGCCTTTGAGGCGATCATCCTGGGCCTGCCGGGCATCGCGGTCTCTCAGCAGTCCAGCGCTCGCGAGATGGACTTTCGCCTCGGGGCGGACTTCCGCTTCGAGACCGCCGCGACGTTCGTGGCCAAGATCGTGGCCGAGCTCGAGGAGGTCCCCTACCCGGAGGGGACCCTGCTGAACATCAACGTTCCGGCGGGCGACCCGACCGGTGTCGAGGTGACCCGCCTGGGCAAGCGCATCTACCGCGACGAGCTCAAGCTCTCCGAGGAGCAGGGCGTGCGGCGGCGCTACTGGATCTACGGCGCCGATCCCGGGTTTCACGACGAGCCGGGCACCGACCTCGCGGCGGTGGCGGCAGGGCGCATCGCGGTGACCCCGATCCACTTCGACCTGACCGACGTAGAGGGAATCGATGCCCTGGCCCGGGCCGACCTGTCGCGCCTGCTCACCCCGGCGGCCCACGAGGTGGACGGGTGACGGTGAGGGACGGCCGGTGACGGCGAGTCCCGCCGCCCGGGCGGCCGAGCTGCGCGCCCAGCTCACCCACCACGGGCACCGCTACTACGTCCTCGACGATCCTGAGATAGGCGACGACGAGTACGACGCGCTCCTGGACGAGCTGCGTGACCTCGAGGCGGCTCATCCGGAGCTCGTCACCCCGGACTCCCCCACCCGCCGGGTGGGGGGCGAGCCGATCTCAAAGCTCGAGAAGGTCACCCACCTGCAGCCGATGCTGTCGCTGGGCAACGTCCGTTCGGAGGCCGAGCTGCGGGCCTGGGTGGCCCGCATGCGGTCGCACCTGGCGCGGGAGGGCATCGAGGACCCGCGGTTTGAGTTCGTGGCCGAGCCCAAGATCGACGGCCTGGCCATCTCGCTGCTCTACCGCGACGGGATACTCGAGCGCGGGGCCACCCGAGGCAACGGGGAGGTGGGCGAGGATGTCACCCACAACCTGCGCACGATCGGGTCCATCCCGCTGAGCTTCCCCGACGCGCCGCCACTGATCGAGGTGCGCGGGGAGGTCTACATGTCGCTGCCGGACTTCTCCGCGCTCAACGAGCGCCGCGCCGAGATGGGGCTGTCCACCTTCATGAACCCGCGCAACTCCGCGGCGGGAACGATTCGCCAGCTCGACCCCGCCCTGGCCGCGGAGCGTCCCCTGTCGATGTGGTGCTACGGAATCGGGGCCGTCGAGGGCATCACGTTCTCCACCCACTGGGAAGGCCTTGAGTGGCTGCGCGAGCATGGCTTTCGCGTCAACGGGGACGTGCAGCTGCTGCGCACCGAGGACGAGGTGGTGGCCCAATGCCGGCAATGGCAGGAGCGCCGGGGAGCGCTTGACTTCGAGATCGACGGGGTCGTGGTCAAGGTCTCAGACCACGAGCTTCAGCGCCGCCTGGGAGTGGTGGGCAGAGATCCGCGCTGGGCGGTGGCGTGGAAGTTTCCTCCCACCACCGCGGTCACCCGGCTGGAGCGAATCGACTGGAACGTGGGCAAGTTCGGCGACCTGCACCCCTTCGCGGTACTCGAGCCGCGCGTGGTGGGGGGCGTGACGGTCAAGCTGGCCACCCTGCACAACGAGGAGGACCTGGCTCGCAAGGACATCCGGCCCGGTGACGAGGTCATCGTCCTGCGGGCCGGCGATGTCATCCCCCAGGTCGTCTCACCGGCTCCCCACGCCGTCGAGCGGTCAGACCGCTGCCCGCCACCGCGCCCGCCCGAGCGCTGTCCGAGCTGTGAGACCCCCACCGTCAAGCCCGAGGGCTCGGTCTTCACCAAGTGTCCCAATCGCCGCTGCCCGGGGCGTCAATGGCAGCTGCTGAAGCATTTCGTCTCTCAGGGCGCGATGGACATCGAGGGTCTGGGGGAGCGCCAGGTGTCGGCCTTCATGGCACTCGGCCTGGTCAGCACGGCGGCCGACTTCTACCGCTTGGACCCCGGCCGGCTGCTGGAGCTCGAGGGGTACGGCGAGACCTCGGTCACCAACCTGCTCAACGCGGTCGAGGCCTCCAAGGAGAGATCCTTCGGCCGGGTGCTGTTCGCACTGGGCCTGGAGGAGGTCGGGGCCGTGACCGGGCGCAACCTGGCGGCGCAGTTTCGCTCGATCGACGCCCTGCTGGCCGCCTCGGCTGAGGACATCCTCCAGACCCCGGGGGTCGGTCCGATCATGGCGCAGGCCATTCACCGTCAGCTGGCCGAGCCCTCCATGCGCGAATTGATCGGCCAGCTGCGCGACGCGGGCCTTCGCTTCGAGGTCGAGGGGGCGCCTCCGGGGCAGGGCCCCCTGGCCGGCGCCACGTTCGTGCTGACCGGCACGCTGCCGACCCTGACGCGTGAGCAGGCCACCGAGCGCATCCTCGCCGCCGGAGGACGGGTCACGAGCTCGGTCTCCAAGAAGACCGACTACCTGCTGGCCGGCGAGACTCCGGGCTCCAAGCTGGATAAGGCGCAGCGTCTGGGTGTGCGCGTGATCGACGAGCAGGGGCTGCTGGAGCTGCTCGACCCTGGGGGCGACGCCGACCCTCAGCCTGAGTAGGCGGCCAGCGCCTCGGCCATCCGGTCCTGGGCCCGGTGGGCGTCGTACTGACTGACGCCGTTGAACAGGAAGGCGAAGGCCAGATCGTGGCCGTTGGCCGCCGTGCAGTAGCCAGCCAGCGCCGAGACCCCGCTGAGGGTCCCGGTCTTGGCCCGGCAGTTGCCCTGCGCGCGCGTGCCCCGCATCCGGTGGATGAGCGTCCCGTTGCGCCCGGCGACCGCCAGCGAGCTGCGCAGGGCCAGGCCGGCAGCGCCGGTGTGCTCGCTGGTCAGCAGCGTGACCACGTCATGGGGGCTGGTGCGGTCGGAGCGAGACAGACCCGAGCCGTCGACGATGTGGGGGTGCAGGCCCAGCGTGGCCAATCGGGTCCGGATGGCGCGTGCGCCAGCGGCGGTGGAGCCCAAGCCCACCGAGCGGGCGCCGAGGACCTTGATCAGCATCTCAGCCAGATAGTTGTCAGAGGGGCGGTTGGTCAGCAGGGCGAGGGTGCGCATCGGGGGCGAGTGCACGCGTGCGAGCTCGACGGCGCCAGCGGGCGTGCGGGCGCGACCGCTGCGGCCGCTGACCGGAAGGCTGAGCCGACGCAGCGCGCCGGCGAGCGCCAGCGCGGCGAAGGACGCCGGGTCGGGCTCCGAGCCCGTTCCGCTCTCGCTCGTCGCACCCCGATCGAAGGCCAGGCCGCTCAGGCCTCCGACGTCGGTGTCGCGGGCGCAACCGCGGCTGGGCCCTCCCCGCACGGCGTCGAACACCGAGTCGTCACCGAGGATCCGCCCGTGGACGCTCTGCAGGCCGGCTCGAGCCACGAGTTCGTCCGCGAGCGTCTGCACGGTCGCTCCGGTCCCGTAGCAGTCGCGGTCAAAGCGCCGGCTGCCGAAGGTCGGGTCGCCCGCCCCGCGCAGGTACAGGTCCCCTCGCCAGACTCCCGAGGGGTCCAACGTCCCCACTCCGAGCACGGTGGTGTCAAGCGTGGCGGCGGGACCCAGCGCCTCCAGCGCCGTCGATGTGGTGTAGAGCTTCTCCACCGACGCCGGGACACGCGCCACCAGCGATCGCAGCGAGTACAGCGGGCGGGAGGTGTTCAGGTCATAGACGTAGGCTCCCGAGCGGCTCCCCACCCGGGCCATGGCGCTGTTGAGCTCGTGGCTGAGGCCGGCCGCAGACAGCTTTGCCCGTGGCCCGTGCGTCGGCGCGCGGGTCCCGGTGGGCGTAGGTGCACGGGTCCCAGTGGGCGTCGGCGCACGGGTCCCAGTGGACGTCGGCGCGCGGGCGCCAGTCGTCGCCGACGCGGGCGCGCCAGCGGCCAGCAGCGCCGCGGCAGTGGCGGCCACCACCAAGGGGCGGGTGCGTGGCGGGGGGTGCACGAGGGTGGCGCTCTAAGATAGGACGCCGAATGGGCAAGGTCGTCAAGCTCGACCCCGCTGCAAAGAAGAGGCCCAAGGCCTCCGCAGCAGAGCGGATGGCCAAGCGTCGTCCCCGGCGCTCCAAGACCGCACTGGTGCTCGGCGGGGGTGGGTTCACCGGCGGCGTCTATGAGATCGGTGCCCTACGGGCGCTGGATCTGCTGTCGGTCAATCGCACCGTCAACGAGTTCGATGTCTACGTGGGCACCTCCGCCGGGGCGTTCATCGCTGCCCTGGCGGCCAACGGGGTCACGCCCGAGGAGATGATGCGGGTGGTCAGCCGCCAGGGCCCCACGCCGTTTCGCGACGTGGACGTGGGGACGCTGCTTCGTCCCAACCTGGTCGAGTTCGTGCGCAAGGGCGCACTGATGCCCTTCCGGGTGGCCGCGCTGGCCCGCCAGCTGGTCGGTCAGGTCGGGCAGGTCTCGGCCATGGACGTGGTCCTGGGCCTGGCCGAGGGGCTGCCCTCGGGCATCTACAGCGGCAGCGGCATCGAGGGCTACGCCCGCAAGGTGCTGTCGGATCCCGACCGGACCGATGACTTTCGCATGCTCGACCACGAGCTCTACCTGGCCGCCACCGATCTGGACACCTGTGAGCGCATCGTGCTGGGCAGCGAGGAGTGGTCAGACGTGCCCATCTCCCGGGCGGTGCGGGCCTCCACCGCCCTGCCGATGGTCTACAGCCCGGTGATGGTCAAGGGCCGGGAGCTGATCGACGGCGGAATCGTCTCCACCACCAACCTCGACATCGCCGTCGAGGCCGGTGCTCGCTTCGTCGTGGTGGTCAACCCGCTGGTGCCGTTCATCAACGACTTCCGCGAGCAGGTGGGCACGCTGATGGGCTCGCGTCCCCGGCGGGTGTCGGACATGGGCTTCCCTCAGATCGGTTACCAGGCCTTCAAGCTGCTGGCCTATCAGCGCCTGCACGAGATGGCGCGCCAATGGGAGCAGCGCTATCCCGGAGTCGACATCGTGCTGATCGAGCCCGAGCCCGACGACGAGCTCATGTTCCAGACCTCGATCATGAACTACACCTCGCGCGTGGAGATCGCCCGCCACGGGTTTCAGTCGGTGACCTACCGCCTGGCGGGGGACTACGAGCGCTTCAAGGAGGTGTGCGAGCGCCACGGCATCGAGATCTCCGCCACCCGCGTGCGCAAGGTGGTCAAGCACTTCGCGGTCGAGAAGGAGAAGACCCGCGCGTGGCGCAAGATCCTCGAGCAGACGACCGGCGCCCTCCTGCGGCAGAGCTCGCAGGATTGACTAGAGCGCGTTGGTCAGCGCCGAGATGAGCCGGTCCGCCGCAGCCTGATCCTGGACGGCGATGCGGACGTGTCCCGGGTCGCCCAGAGCCGCGCCCGGGGCGACAAGCACTCCCGCGCGCTCCAGCCGGTGGGCCAGCTCAGCGCCGTCGAGCCCGGGACGCGCCACCCACACGTGGTTGGCCTGGCTGTTAGTGACGTCCAGACCGAGTTCGCGCAGGCGAGCGATCAGCAGCCGGCGCTGGGAGGCGACGGCGGTGGCCCGTTGGGCCACCAGCGGCGAGCAGCTGCGCAGGGACTCAAGCGCCCCGGCCTGGGCCAGGTCGTCAAGGCCGAGCTCGGGAGCGAGGCTCTCCAGCAGTGGCTCGGAGCCAGGCCCTCCGATCGCGTAGCCGACGCGCAGGCCGGCCAGGCCCCAGGCCTTGGAAAAGCTGCGGAAGACGAGCAGGCGCGGATGCTCCTCCAGCAGCGCCAGGGACGCGTCGACGGGCTCGGCATCGACGAAGTCCACCAGGGCCTCGTCCAGGACGACCACCACCTGCTCAGGCAGGGCCTCGAGCAGACGCCCCAGCTCGGCCGTGGACAGGCGCTCGCCGGTCGGGTCGTTGGGGTTGGCCAGGGCGACCATGCGGGTGCGGTCGTTGACCGCCGCCAGCACGTCGTCGACCGAGAACCCCGCTACCGGTACCGCGTGGCCGCGCGCGCGCCGGGTCATGATGGGCAGCAGCTGGTAGCCGGGCCACGGGATGATGGCCTCCTGGCCGGGCTCGATCAGCGCATGGGCGGCTGAGCTCATCAGGTGGGCGGCGCCGCTGCCCACGACCACCCGCTCGCGCTCGACCGAATGTCGGTGGGCCAGCTCGGTCTGCAGCTGGTTGGCCTCGCGGTCGGTGTAGCGGTGCAGCCCGCGGCGAGCGACATAGGTGACGGCGTTGACCACATAGGGATGGGGCAGGCCGGGCCAGGTGTTGCGCGCCAGATCCAGCGGAGCGACGCGAGCCAGCTCGCGGCTGCGGCGCTCGGCTGCCTGTTCGCGCAGGCTCTGGTTGACCTCGTCCTCAGACAGGCCCTCGAACTGGCGGTAGTAGTCGAGCAGGCCCACCGAGGCCGGGTCAGGCGTGCGCCGGTCCCAGCGAGGAGCCCGGCCCGTTGATGAGCAGGAACCAGACGCCAAAGGCGATCGCGCCGAGGCCGGCGGTGATCACGAAGATGCGGCCCAGCATGCCGGAGCGCTGGTCGTGGCCGGCGGCCCGGCGCACGAGAATCCACGTGTGGTCCAGGCGGCGCATGATCATCAGGCCGCCCAGCAGGGTGAACAGCAGGCCCACGAAGGCCGACAGGATGCCGACGCTGACGCTCCCGGTCTGGTAGTCGACCTGGGAGCCCACCCATAGCCAGCCCAGGGGCAGCGGCCCCCAGAAGGTCAGGTTGATCAGCGAGATGACGAGCAGGATCAGGGCGGCCAGGGCCTCGTCGAAGCGCCGGCGGCGGTCGGTTCCGCGCTGGGGCAGCGCGCGGTAGGAGACCGGCGCGGTGCCGGGTCGGCGGCCGACGAACAGGCCGCCCGTCTCAGTGGGATCGGTGCGCATGGGGGAGGGGGCGGCTGAGCCGCCGTTCCCAGCATAGGGACAGCTGGAGGCTGCCCGGCGCTTTTCAGTACAGCGAGTCGAACAGGGCGGCGTACTTCTCGTTGACCACGTTGCGCTTGACCTTCAGGGTCGGCGTCAGCTCGCCCGTCTCCTGGGCGAGATCGTGGTCGAGAATCGTGAACTTCTTGACCTTCTCGACCTGGGCGTACTTCTCGTTGGCCCGGTCGAGCTCGGCCTGGATGAGCTCGTGGACCTCGGGCGAGCGCGAGAGGCTGGCGATGTCGGTGGGCAGGCCGCGCTTGGTCGCCCAGGGCACTATCTCCTCCTCGTCCAGGGTGATGAGCGCCACCGGGAAGGGCCGACGGTCGCCGTGCATGACCGCCTGAGAGATCCACGGCGACTGCTTGAGGTCGTTCTCGATGTTGGCGGGGGTGAGGTTCTTGCCGCCAGCGGTGATGATGATGTCCTTCTTGCGGCCGGTGATGCTCAGGTAGCCATCCTCATCCAGCGAGCCCAGATCGCCGGTGTGCAGCCACCCGTCGACCACCGCTCCAAAGCTCGCATCGTCGTTGCGGTAGTAGCCGGCGAAGATGTTGGGACCCTTGATCAGGATCTCACCGTCCTCGGCGATCTTGACCTCGACGCCGGGGAACGGGCGCCCGACCGTGCCGAAGCGGTGGTCGTCCACCGTGGAGTAGGTGGCGGCCGTGGCGGTCTCGGTCATCCCGTAGCCCTCGAGCACGGGCACTCCGCAGGCATAGAAGAACTCGAGGATCTCCTGGGCGATCGGGGCGGCCCCGGTGACCGCCTGGCGGACCCGGCCGCCGAAGATCGCCCGCACGTTGCGGTAGAGCTTCTCCTCGGCCTCGTCGAAGGGGGCCTGCAGCTCGGCGGGCACCGGCTCGCCGCGATGCTGGAGGTCGCGTACCCGCACCCCGAGCGCGACCGCCTGGCGGAACTGCTCGCGCTCCTGCGGCGAGGCGTTTTCGAGTTGCTGGGTGGCCAGCGTGTAGATCTTCTCGAAGATGCGCGGAACCGACGGGAAATAGGTGGGGCTGGTCTCCTGCAGCTCGGGGACGATCTGCTTGGGGTCCCCGCCCCAGTAGGCGATCGTGCCCCCCAGGTCAAAGGACAAAAGCTGGATCAGCAGGGCGAAGGAGTGCGCCAGCGGCAGGTACAGGTAGGTCGTCTCGCCCGCGCCCAGCACCGAGATCGAGGTGCACATGTCCAGCATCGAGCGGTAGTTGCCGTGGGTCAGGACACAGCCCTTGGGGGGACCGGTGGTACCCGACGTGTAGATGAAGGTGAACGGGTCCTCGGGCTTGACCGTGTCGGCCCGGGCCTGCAGCTCGCCGGCATCCCGGCCGCGTCCGCGCTCGCGGACGTCAGCCAGCGAGATAGCGTCACCGAGGTCACCGCCGGTGTCGTCGATGACCACGACGGTCTCGAGCGCGGGCAGCCGGTCGCGGATCGCGGCGACCTTGGCCAGCTGCTCGGAGTCCTCGCACACGATCGCCCTCGCGCCGGAGTTGGCAGCCACCCACTCGCACTCCTCGGGTGAGTTGGTGGGATAGATGGGGACCACGACGGCGCCGGTTGACGTGATGGCGAAGTCTGTGTAGGTCCACTCGGGCCGCGTGGTGCACAGGATGCAGACCCGGTCGCCGGCGGCGATGCCCAGATCGATCAGCCCGAGCCCGATCTCGGTGACGATCTCACCCACCTGGGCGAAGGTCACGTCCTGCCATTGGCCGTCCACCTTCTGGCGCGCCGCGACGGTGTCGGCGAACTGCACGGCGGCGCGGGTCATCAGGTCGGCCATCGTGCGTGACCCGGTGGACGACGCTGTCGCGGTCGCCGTGCTGGACTGCATCAGGTGGTCTCCTCCTGCTCAGTGGCTAAGACCACGATTCTAGAGCGCGCCCAATCCGACGCGCCAGTCCGAGGCAAACCCGTCCCAGCCGGCGAAAGCCGGCCCTAAGAAGCCCCTCAGCCCGAGCTCGGCGCCCGGCGCGGGTCAGGCCTGAGCGGGCTCCCGCTCGGCCTGCGTGACGTGGGAGAGGCTGGTCAGAAACAGGCTCTTGTCGATCCGTCCCTGAAAGATGGGCACCCCCATCTCCATGCATTTGGCGATCACTTCTCGACGCTCGAGGTTAGCTTCGCGGGCCAACTCGGTGGGCGTCAGGTGATTCGCCATCGGTGCGTGCCTCCTTTGAGATTTTGCGCTGGCGAAGGTATACCGCCTGGGCAGGACGAGCTCAAGCGCGTCTGGGTCGGCGTGGACGTATGTCGTTGCGGGCGGACGGAGTGATCAGATCGGGTTGGGAACGTCGACGAAGTGGTGCTCGACGCCGAATCGCTCCGCCAGCAGCGCACCCAGGGCACGCACGCCCAGGGTCTCCGTGGCGTAGTGGCCGGCCGCCAGGAAGCTCACACCGCTCTCCCGGGCGGTGGCCATCACCCATTCCGTCGGCTCGCCGGTGAGGAAGGCGTCCAGGCCCAGCGAGGCCGCCTCGTGCAGATGCGTCGACCCCCCACCGGAGACGATGCCCAGGCGCCGCACCCGAGGGGGCCCGCAGTCAAAGACCAGCGGAGCCCGTTCGGTCAGCTCCGCCACCCGTCCAACCAACTCGCCGAGCGTCAGGCCGTCGCCCGGGAAGCGGGCGATCCGCCCGATCGGAGCCCCCCGATGCTCGGCGAAGGGCTCATGGTCCTTGGCGCCGAGCCCTCGGGCGAGCAGCGCGTTGTTGCCGAGCTCGGGGTGGGCGTCGAGGGGCAGGTGATAGGCGGCCAAGGCCATGTCGTGATCGAGCAGGGTCCGCAGACGCTCGAGCTGGGCCCGGTCGATGCGCCGTGGGGCGGCGTCCCACAGCAGCCCGTGGTGGGTGACGAGGAGGTCGGCTCCCAGCTGGGCGGCGGCCTCAAACAGCTCGAGGCTGGCCGACACGCCAGTGACCACCACCCCGACCGTCTCCGGCCCAGGAACCTGAAGTCCGTTGGGCCCGTAGTCAGTGAAGCTGTCCACGCGCAGCTCGCGGTCCAGGTGGGCGATGATCTCAAGGGCGGTCGCCATGGGGCGCTGGGCCGGGCCGCCACCGCCGGGAAGGCGCTTAAAAACCTTGGCGATCGGGCAGCTAGACGGTACAGTCCCGGGCAGTCGTGCGCAGTGGGACGCCGACGAGGAAACGGACATGCTAAAGACGGCAGTGGCAGGGCCAGCACCGATGCGGGCCAGCGGGGGAGGGATCCTCGACGCAGCGCGCTCTGCGCTGGCCGGAGTTCCAGACGAAGAGCTGGTCAGGGCCGTGCGCGAGGGCGACGATCACGCCTTCGAGCTGCTCTACGGGCGCTACCACCGGCGGATCTCCTCCTACGTGTTTCGCCAGGTGGGCGATCACGGGCGCGCCGAGGACATCACCCAGGAGGTGTTCATCTCCGCACTGCGGCGCCTGCGGGCCACGACCGCACCGGTCAGCCTCAAGGCCTGGCTGTATGAGATCGCCAAGAACGCGTGCATCGACCAGTTCCGGCGGTCGCGGCGGGTGGAGGAGATCTCCTATGACGCCGATCGGGGCCTGGGCCGGGCCGACTCCCAGCGCCTGATCGCCGTCGGTGACTCCCCCGAGGTCCTGGTGGACACCAAGCACCAGTTGGAGAACCTCCGTCGAGCCTTCGGCGGCCTGTCTGAGACCCATCACGACATCCTTGTCCTGCGCGAGCTCGAGGGCCTGTCCTATCGGGAGATCGGGGAGCGGTTGGGCCTCAGCCGCCCGGCGGTGGAGAGCACCCTGTTTCGCGCCCGCAAGCGGCTCAACGAGGAGTACGACGAGCTGGTCACCGGCCGCCGCTGCGCGGGCGTGCAGGGC
>DASYID010000131.1:0-13892 GCA_036252775.1 Solirubrobacteraceae bacterium | reverse complement strand
CAGTACCGGGTTGGCGGCCAGTGATCCATCGGACACCGCGTCGTCGATGCGCGTCAGATCCTGGCGCACGACCGCCCCGGCGCCCAGGTTCAGATGCCCGACTTCGGAGTTGCCCATCTGCCCGTCCGGCAGCCCCACGTTGCGCCCGTCGGTTCGCAGCTGGCCATGGGGAAACCCTTGCCACAGCGCATCGAACACCGGCGTGCGGGCCAGCGACACCGCGTTGCCGGGCCCGGGTGCCGCCAGGCCCCAGCCATCGAGCACGATCAGGGCGGCCGACGGCACGGGCACCGTGCGCGGACCGCCCGCCCGGCTCACCTCCGTGCCGCCTCGACGATCGCCGCGAAGGACTCCGGCTCCAGCGACGCTCCACCCACCAGCGCTCCATCCACGTCGGGCAACGCCAGCAGCTCGGCGGCGTTGAGCGGGTTGACGCTGCCACCGTAGAGCACACGCACCTGGGCCGCCGCCTCGCGCGATCTGTCGGCGACCAGCGCCCGCACGAAGCCGACTGCCTCCTGGGCCTGCTCCGGCGTGGCCACCAGCCCGGTCCCGATCGCCCAGATCGGCTCGTAGGCGATCACCACCTCGCCCAGGCGCTGGGGCTCCAAGCGCTCGAGGCCTTCCTGGACCTGGTGGCGCAGCTTGCGCTCCGTCTCGCCCGCCTCACGCTCCTGCTCGGTCTCCCCCACGCACAGGATGGGCAGCAGGCCGGCGTCCAGGGCCGCAGGGACCTTCAGCGCCAGCGCGCGGTCGTTCTCGCCGAACAGCTGGCGGCGCTCGGAGTGCCCGAGCACCACGCCACGCACGTCGAGCTCCACCAGCATCGGCGCCGACACCTCTCCGGTGAACGGCCCCTCCAAGGCCTCGTGCATGGTCTGGGCGAAGACCTCCACGCGTGAGCCACGGGCGCTGTCGACCATCGCCGCGAGCGCCGTGAAGGGCACGCAGATGGCCAGGTCGACGCCCTCCACCGACGACACGCGGGGCAGCAGGCCCGCGATGAACTGCTCGGCCTCGGACACGGTCTTGTGCATCTTCCAGTTGCCGGCGATGAACGGGGATCGGCTCATGCGGCCAGCGCCTCGATGCCGGGCAGGCGGTGGCCCTCGATGAACTCCAGCGAAGCTCCCCCGCCGGTGGACAGATGGGTCACCCGGTCCTCGAGGCCGAACTGGGCCAGCGCCGCGGCGGAGTCACCGCCACCAACTACGGTCACCCCCGGGCAGGCGGCCACCGCCTCGGCCACCGCCCGGGTGCCCGAAGCGAAGGGCTCGAGCTCAAACGCCCCCATGGGGCCGTTCCAGAACACCGTCTGGGCTCCGCGCACCTCGCCGGCGTAGCGCTCGGAGGTACGGGACCCGATGTCCAGGCCCATCCACCCCTCGGGCACCTCGGCGTCGCCCGTGACCCGGTGGGCGGCTTCGGGCGCGAAGCGGTCGGCCACCACGAGATCCTCGGGCAGCATCAGCGTGCACGCGCTCACCTGCGCCCGCTCCAGGGCCTCGCCCGCGGGCCCGATGCCCGCCTCCTCACACAGCGAGGCGCCCACCTCGTGGCCCTGCGCGGCCAGGAAGGGGAAGGCCATCGCCCCGCCGATCAGGATCGTGTCGGCCAGCTCCAGGAAGCGGTCGATGACGCCGATCTTGTCGGTCACCTTGGCTCCCCCGACCACCGCCACCAGCGGACGGGAGGGATCCTCGAGGGTCGCCCTCAGCTGCTTGACCTCGCGTTCGAGCAGCAATCCGGCCGCCGCCGGCAGGCGATGGGCCACCCCCTCGGTGCTGGCGTGGGCGCGATGGGCCGCGCCGAAGGCGTCGTTGACATAGGCGTCGGCCAGCTCCGCCAGAGCGTCGGCCAGGCCGGGGTCGTTGCGCGTCTCGCCGGGCTCGAAGCGGACGTTCTCGAGCATCAGGATCTCTCCCGGTCCCACGCGCCGGGCCATGTCGGCCACCGTGGGCCCCACCACACCGGGGGCCAGCGCGACATCGACGCCCAGCAGGCCCGACAGGCGCTGGGCCACGGGCGCCAGCGAAAGGCTCGCGTCGGGGCCCTCGGGGCGTCCCAGGTGGGCGGCCAGGATCAGTCCCGCCCCCCGGCGCAACAGTGCCTCGAGGGTGGGCAGGGCCGCGCGGATGCGTGCGTCGTCGGTTATGTCGCCGTCGTGCATGGGGACGTTGAAGTCCACCCGCACCAGCACTCGTTTGCCCTCGACGTCGAGGTCCCCCAGGGTCCTCATGCCCCTCGGTCGGCGGGCAGGACCTTCTGGACCAGGTCCACTACACGGTTGGAGTAGCCCCACTCGTTGTCATACCAGGCGACGACTTTGACCAGCGTGTCGTCGATGACCGCGGTGAGCCCTCCGTCGACAATCGACGAGAACGGGTTGGAGATGACGTCCGTGGAGACGAGCGGGTCCTCGGTGTAAGCGAGGATGCCCTCCAGCGGCCCGCTGTCGGCGCGCTCGCGCAGCGCGTCGTTGAGCTCGGCCACGCTGGTGGCGCGCTCGGCTTCGAAGGTCAGGTCCACCACCGACCCGGTCGGCACGGGGGCACGAATGGCGAACCCGTGCAAGCGCCCGGCCAGCTCCGGCAGCACCAGCCCGACGGCCTTGGCCGCTCCGGTGGAGGTGGGGATCAGGTTCAGCGCGGCGGCGCGGGCGCGGCGCAGGTCGGAATGGGGCATGTCCTGCAGCCGCTGATCGGCCGTGTAGGCGTGGATGGTGGTCATCAGGCCATGGCGGATCCCGACCGTCTCATGGACCACCTTGGCCATGGGCGCCAGGCAGTTGGTGGTGCAGGAGGCGTTGGAGATCACGTGGTGGGCCGCAGCGTCGTAGGTCTGCTCGAAGTTGACTCCCAATGCCACGGTTACGTCTTCGCCCTTGGCCGGCGCGGAGATGACCACCTTCTTGGCCCCGCCGTCGAGGTGCTTGGAGGCGTTCTCGCGGTCGGTGAACAGGCCGGTGGACTCGATCACCACGTCGGCCCCCAACTCCCCCCAGGGCAGCGCGGCGGGGTCGCGCTCGGCCAGCACCCGCAGCTCGGACCCGTCCACGCGCAGCCCCGAGGCGGTCGCCTCCACCGCGCCCGGATAGGGGCCGAGGATCGAGTCGTACTTGAGCAGGTGGGCCAGCGTCTTCGCGTCGGTGAGGTCGTTGACGGCGACCCACTCGATGTCCGCGCCCTGGGCCTGCGCGGCACGGAAGACGTTGCGGCCGATGCGACCGAATCCGTTGATCCCCACGCGTACCGGCATGTGCTCCTCTCGGCGGCCTAATAGAACAGGCCGGGCTCGGGGCCCGGCCGGGCGAAAGGCTATCAACGGGCTTTCCGCCGCCTCCGAAGGGCTTTCCGCCGCCTCCGAAGAGCTTTCCGCCAGCCCCAGCGGCGCGATCCGCCGCCCGCAGGCGCTATCCGCTGCCCGCCACGACCTCCACTCTGAGCCCGTCGGGGTCGCGCAGGTAGCCCGAGAAGTAGTGCGGCCCGTACTGGGGTCGGGACCCCGGGGCCCCGTCGTCGCTGCCCCCGTGGGCCAGGCCGGCAGCGTGGGCGGCGCGCACGGCGGGCCGCCCGGAAGCCCGCAGCGCCAGGTGCCCGTAGCCAGGACCAGGCGCCCTCCCCCGCACCACTATCCACACCGACGGCTCGTCCACGCCGTAAGCGATCGCCTGCCCGGAGTCGTGCAGCCGGCGCCCGCCGATGGCAAACAGCACGGCGTCGTAGAAGGCGGCCGAGCGCTGCAGGTCGGCCACCTCGAATCCGACGTGATCGATCACGTCACTGGTCGCGCGGGCGCTTGTCGATGTCTCGGTGGCTGACCTGGACGAGCAGGTCGGGGTGCTCGCGATAGCGCTCGCCCAGGGCCTCGGCGATGGCCACCGAGCGGTGACGGCCGCCGGTGCAGCCGATGGCCACAACGAGATGGGACTTGCCTTCGGCGACGTACTGGGGCAGGACGAAGTCCAGCAGCGGGTGCAGATGGCCCAAGAAGGCGTCCAGGGTCCCGCCGCGGGCCACGTACTCGACCACCCGCGGGTCGTGTCCGGTCAGCGGCCGCAGCTCGGTCTCGTAGTGGGGGTTGGGCAGAAAGCGCACGTCGAGGACCAGGTCGGCGTCGCGGGCAGGTCCGTGCTTGAACCCGAAGCTCGAGAAGGCGACGGCCAGCCGGTTGGGCGTCTGGGTGGGCAGGAACTCGTCGGCGATCTTGCGGCGCAGCGTCCCGGGCGACAGCTCGGTGGTGTCGATGACCAGATCAGCCCGGGCCTTCAGCGGCTCGAGCAGCGACCGCTCGGCGCTGACGCCGCTGGCCACGCTGCCGTCGGGCGCTAGCGGGTGGCGACGGCGTGTCTCCTTGTAGCGGTTCAGGAGCGTCTGATCGGCCGCGTCTAAGAACAGGACACGGTGGGAGAGCCCGAGTGCCTCGAGGTCCTCGAGCACGGCCTGCAGCGCCTCGAAGTACTCCCCGCCGCGCACGTCGGAGACCACCGCGGCCCGCTCGACCTTGGAGCCCTCGTGCACGAACAGCTCGGTCAGCGCGCGGATCATGCCGGGCGGCAGGTTGTCCACGCAGAAGTAGCCCGCGTCCTCGAAGACGTTCATCGCCGTGGACTTGCCGGCCCCGGAGAAGCCGGTGATGACCACCAGGTCGCGCAGGTGCGAGTCGGCGTACAGGCGGCGCGCCGCCTCGCGCTCTCCCCGACGGGGAAACAGGCGGTCTCCGAGGCGCGCGGGGCGGCTTATCGCCATCGCGCTGATTTTTGCGCGGTCATCGGACATGGGTGTTAACCCGCCCGGAGCGCGATCGGGGCGGCCTCGGCGGCGGCGGCGCTGGGGCCGGGGTCAAAGGCCGCGATCCACCATTAGGTCCGGTGCAGGTGGGCGTGCAGGTCGCGGGCCACCTTGGCGGGCAGTCCGGGCACTCCCTCCAGGTGCTGACGGCTGGCCGCCATCACCCCCTCGGGCGAGCCGAAGTGGGTCAGCAGCGCTCGCTTGCGCGCCGGGCCGATGGCCGGCAGGCCGTCGAGGATCGACTCGGTCATCGCTCGGTCGCGCCGGATGCGGTGGTGGGCGATGGCGAAGCGATGGGCCTCGTCGCGCACACGCTGGAGCAGCTGCAGCTCGGGGGTGTCGTGGGCGAGCACCAGCGGCGCGGGGCGCGACGGGATGAACACCTCCTCCAGGCGCTTGGCCAGTGAGATCACCACCACCCCGCGCTCGCGGAACGCGCGCAGCGCCGCCACGCCGGCCGACAGCTGCCCCGGGCCGCCGTCGATGACGATCAGGCTGGGCAGCGTGGCGAAGCTCTGGTCGTGGTCTGAGTCATGGGGTGAGAGGTCGGCCTGGCGCTCCCACTGGGCCAGGCGCCGCGTCAGCACCTCGGTCATGGCGGCGAAGTCGTCGGGGCCCTCCACGGAACGGATCCGGAAGCGCCGATAATCGGACTTCTTGGGCGCCCCGCCCTCGAAGACGACCATCGAGGCGACGGTGTGCGTGCCTCCCAGGTTCGAGACGTCGAAGCACTCGATGCGCAGGGGCAGCGCGTCCATGCCCAGGACCTGCTGCAGGCGGTCCAGGGCCTCCACCCGCTGCTGGCGGCGTCGTTCTACCTTGAGGCGCTCTTGATCGAGGGCTAGGCGCGCGTTGCGCGCGGCCAGCTCGAGGATCCGGCGCTTGTCTCCCCGCTCGGCGCTGCGCACCCGGACGGGACCGCCCCGGCGCTCGGCCAGCGCCTCGGCCAGCGCGTCGGGGGCGTCGAGCTCGCGCTGGACGATCACCTGCGCGGGGATCGACATCGCTCCGCCGTAGTACTGGAGGATGAACTCCTCGGCCACGTCACCCACGCCCCGCTCGCCTGGGTTCTCCAGGTAGAAGGACTGACGGTCAGAGAGCACACCGTCGCGCACCTGAAAGACCTGCGCGTTGGCGTCGATCCCGTCCACCGCCACCGCGATGGCGTCCAGCGTGCCCACCGACTCGTTGGCCACGCGTTGGCGCTCGAGCAGCGAGCGCACCGCCCGCAGCCGGTTTCGCTCCAGGGCGGCCTGCTCAAACTGCTGCTCGGCCGCCGCCGCGGTCATGCGCTGCGCCAGGTCGCGCTCGATTTGCCGGTAGCGCCCGGACAAGAAGTCGATCACGCCGTCGATGCTGCGCCGGTACTCCTCGCGTGAGACGTAGCCGACGCAGGGCGCCTCGCAGCGCTTGATGTAGTAGTCCAGGCACGGTGATCCGCTTCGCCGGCCCGGGTCGGGGCCAGTGCAGGAGCGAAACTGGAAGATCTTGGTCAGCAGGTCCAGCGTGCCACGCACCCGCTTGGCGTTTGAGTAGGGGCCGAAGTAGACGCGCTGGCGGCGATGCTTCTCGCGCGTGAAGTAGACCCGCGGGTAGTCCTCGTCCATCGAGATGGCGATGAACGGATAGGACTTGTCGTCGCGCAGACGGATGTTGAAGCGCGGCCGGTACTGCTTGATGAAGTTCTGCTCGGCCAGCAGCGCCTCGGACTCCGAGCTGACCACCACGCACTCGACCGAGTCGACCGCCTCGACCATGTCAGCGTGGCCGTTGGTGTGGGCGTGGCTCTTGGAGAAGTGCGAGGCGACGCGCTTGCGGATCGAAACCGCCTTGCCCACGTAGATGACCTTGCCGCGTGAGTCGCGCATCAGGTACACGCCGGGCTGGTCGGGCAGCTCGCGCCGCTGCTGGGTGAGCCGCTCGCGACGGGTCTCGGGGGCAGGAGCGGTGCTGGACTCGGGCACCACTTTGAGGATAGGGGGCGGCTTGGGCTTCGCCCGCCGCCGGAGCAGAGCCGCGCGGCCCCCGCCGCCACGCGGTGGGCCACGGGACGAAGAGGCGCCGCGTTAGGAGTCCGGAGCGGGCTGCGCCGGTCGCACCCACACCAGGCTGTCGGCTACGCAGGCTGGCTTGTCGGCGTCCTCCAGCTCGACGGTGAAACGCTGCAGCATCTGCCACCAGCCCGCCGGCCGAGCCTCGACCTCGACGATCTCCAGCGTGCCCCGCACCCGGGCGCCGGCGGGCACCGGCTCAGGGAAGCGCACCCGCGCGTAGCCATAGTTGACGCCGTAGGCATATTCGCTCTCGCCGGCCGGCATGAGCTCGTCGCGGAAGCCGTCGATCAGCGACAGCGTCAGGTTGCCGTGGGCGATCGTGGTGCCGAACGGGCTCTCGCGCCGGGCCCGTGGCACGTCGACATGGATCCACTGGCGGTCGCCGGTCAGCTGGGCGAACGCGTCGATCTGCTCCTGGGAGACCGTGCGCCAGGCGGTGGGTCCTCGGCGCGCGCCGACCAGCTCGCGGGGATCGGGGCTCACGGGTCGATCATGGCATGCAGATGTGGGAAGCTCATCGAACCCGGCCGTGAGGAGAGCCCAGACATGAAGGCGTACCGGACCTGCCCCCTGTGCGAGGCCACGTGTGGCCTGGAGCTGACCATCGACGCTGGCCAGGTCAGCGCCATCCGGGGGGACGACCAGGATGTCTTCAGCGCCGGCTTCCTGTGCCCGAAGGGCTTCGGGCTCAAGGGGCTGCACGAGGATCCCGACCGCCTGCGCCAACCCCTGGTGCGCCGGGCCGGCGGGGACTTTCAGCCCGTCGGCTGGGACGAGGCGTTCGCCGAGATCGACCGCGGGCTGGCGCCGATCATCGCCGAGCATGGTCGCGACGCCGTCGCCGCCTACCTGGGCAACCCCAACGCCCACAACCTCTCCGTCCTGTACTCGCGGGTGCTGCTCAAGGCGCTCGGCAGCCGCAACATCTTCTCGGCCAGCACGGTCGATCAGTACCCCAAGCAGATGGCCGCCGCCTACATGTTCGGAGGGGGCTCGACCGTGCCCGTCCCCGACGTGGACCGCACCGACTACCTCCTGATCCTGGGCGCCAACCCGCTGGCCTCCAACGGCAGCCTGATGACCGCGCCCAACATGCGCGGCCGCCTGCGCGCCATCCAGGAGCGCGGCGGCCGGGTCGTGGTCATAGACCCGCGCCGCAGCCGCACGGCTGAGGTCGCCGACGAGCACCACTTCATCCGCCCCGGTACCGATGCGCTGGCGCTGTTCGCGCTGGTGCACACCCTGTTCGATGAGCAGCTCGAGGACCTGGGTGCCCTGGCCGAGCACTGCGAGGGCCTGGAGACGGTGCGCGAGCTGGCCGCCGACTTCGCCCCCGAGACGGTCGCCGGTGCCTGCGCCATCCCCGCCCCGCAACTGCGGCGCCTGGCCCGCGAACTCGCCCGCGCCCCCCGCGCCGCGGTGTACGGACGGATCGGCACCTGCACCCAGGAGTTCGGCACGCTGGCTAGCTGGCTGGTCGATGTCCTCAACGCGCTCACCGGGAACCTCGACCGCGAGGGCGGGGCGATGTTCCCCCGGGCGGCGGCGGGCGCCTCCAACACGCGAGGCGCCGCGGGTCGCGGCCGCGGCTCCGCCTTCGGCCGCTGGAGCAGCCGCGTGCGCGGCCTCAACGAGATCTTCGGCGAGCTGCCGGTGGCCTGCCTGGCCGAGGAGATCCAGACCCCCGGCGAAGGCCAGGTGCGCGCGCTGATCACGATGGCGGGCAACCCGGTGCTCAGCACCCCCAACTCCGGGCGCCTGGACCAGGCCCTGAGCGAGCTGGACTTCATGGTCTGCGTCGACATCTACCTCAACGAGACCACCCGCCACGCCAACGTGATCCTGCCGGCCCCCTCACCGCTGGAGCACTCCCACTACGACGTGGCGCTGTACCAGTTCGCGGTACGCAACGTGGCCAACTACTCACCCCCCACGCTGCCGGCCCCCGCGGGCATGCTCCAGGAGTGGGAGTCGCTGCTGCGCCTGACCGGGGTGGTCAGTGGCCAGGGCCCCTCGGTCGACATCGACGCGCTCGACGAGCTCGTGGCCGGGGAGACGCTCAGACGCGAGGTCGCCACCGAGGGCTCGGCGGTGGCCGATCGCCAACCCGCCGACCTGCTGGCCGAGACGGTGGATGCCCAGGGCGGCGCGCGCCGGGGGCCTGAGCGCCTGCTGGACATCATGCTCCGCTGCGGGCCCTACGGGGACGCCTATGGCGCCCGGCCGGAGGGCCTGAGCCTGGCCACGCTGGAGGCCACCCCCCACGGCATTGACCTGGGGCCACTGCAGCGTCGCGTCCCGGAGGTTCTGCGCACCGCCAGCGGCCGGATCGAGCTCGCCCCCGCCCCGGTGGTCGCCGACGTGGCCCGCCTGCGCGAGGCGTCGCGCCGTCGCGCGGACGGGATGCTGCTGATCGGTCGCCGCCAGCTGCGCTCCAACAACTCCTGGATGCACAACGTGGCCGTGCTGGTCAAGGGCCCGGTGCGCTGCACCATGCACGTGCACCCTGAGGATGCCGGGCGCCTGGGCCTGAGCGACGGCGCGAGCGCGCGCGTGAGCAGTCGCACCGGCGAGATCGAGGTGCCCGTCGAGGTGACCGACGCGATCATGCCCGGCGTGGTCAGCATCCCCCACGGCTGGGGTCATGATCCCGACAGCGCCACCATGCGTGTGGCTGCCGCCCACTCCGGGGTCAACTCCAACCTGCTCGCCGACGAGCTCGCCGTGGACGTGCTGTCGGGCAACGCCGTGCTCAACGGGATTCCCGTGCGGGTGCAGGCCGCCGGCGCCAACGGCGCCAACGGTGCCGCCCACGGGGCGTCGACGCCGGTGGGCGCCGCGAGCAGAGGCTAGGCGGGGCCTACAGCGCGGAGGCGAGGACCATGCCCGCGTCGCCGTGGCGCGTGGTGCGCCGGCGCGGGACGTTCTGCAGGCGGTAGTGGAGATAGTGCAGCGAGCGGAACGCGCCGTCGAGGTAGCAATCGCCGTCCAGTGAACGGGGGGCACTGCGCACCGTGGTGCGGGTCTGGGGCGCCGACACCTGTCCCGCGTCTGAGCTGGCGCCGTTGGCGGGCACGAGCGTGTAGGAGCTCGCGTATCGATCGACGGTGATCATCAGCCAGCAGATGTCGGTTTCGGGGTCCACGGCCACCAGCACGATCGTGCCCAACCGGCCGCCGTGCAGGTCGACCAGGGTCTGCCCCGTCCAGGCCGAGCTGTGCCCGTCGAGCGCACGCAGGGGGTTGGCGGCGGGACGGGCACGCAGGCGCGAGTGCTCGATGGCCAGCTCCGACGCGCACACCGGGCACAGCGTGAGATCGGCCACCCCGAAGACCAGCAGGCATTCCCCGCACACCCGAAGCGGACGGCTGGACAGCGTCCCGGCGGGAGGGGGCGTGCTGGCGGGCAGCGTGGTCATCGGTCGGACCCGAACCAATTCAACCGCCGTCGCGCTGCCGGCGCCATCGTACATTCGGCTAGAGCCGGGGATCGGAGCCCCGTATCAGTCCGGTGGCAAGCCCCCGTATCAGTAGGAGCGCGAGTACCGGAACACGATCGCGCCCGCGTAGACGGCGGCGGCCAGCAGGGCCAGCCACACGATCGTTCCGGGCCCGCTGGAGGTCAGCCGTGGCGTGGCCGCCAGCGTGACGAAGACCAGCGCGATCGCGCCGTAGAGCAGGCCGCGATGGCGGTCGCCGAGCCCGTGCAGAGCCACGCGGTGCTCCAGGTACATCCGCGCCGCGAAGAACCCCAAGCCCGCCGCGAACAGCACCGACAGCACGGCCGCCACCAGATTGGCGGCGCGGCCGCCTCCGGGCAGCGCCCACACCGCGGCGGCGATGGCCAGGACGATGGCGATGTTGCGCAGGTTGCTTCGCGACACCGCCGCGAGTCTAGCCCCGCCAGGGCAGCGCCGCGATCAGCGCGCCGACCAGGCCGACGAGCAGGACCAGACCGCCGGCGTCGGCCCACCAGCCGCCGGCGCCCACGAGCACACGCAGGCCGGCGGCGACGCCGACGGCGACGCCGATGCCCACCGGCAGGGTCCACGTCTCCCCCAGCACCAGCTTGCGCAGGGCCTGCAGGAAGCTCACCCCGACACCTCTCCGGGACGCCCAACCGTCGCAGGGCGGGGGCCCGCCCCAGTATCCGCGCCGGGAGGCGGATCGGCCGCGGCGCGGGGCGCGGCCAGGCGGCGCACCATCAGCTGAGAGGCCACCAGCCACACGGCGGCGATCACCAGCAGCGACGCATCTCCCAGGGGCCACTGCACGTCGAGTCCCTCGGCGGCGAAGAACGTGCCGAAGGTCGACAGCACCAGCCCGACGACGTACTTCAGCTCGGTCTCGGGCACCCGCCGCAGGGGGCGGTGCAGCACGGCACCCAAAGCCACCGTGGCCACCGCCGCCAGCCCGGCCCCCAGCAGTGCCGGGGTGCGCCCGCCTGGGCGCGCCGCGAGGGCGGTGACGATCAGTATCACCTCGACCCCCTCCAGCAGCACGCCCTTGAAGGCCACCACCCGACCCGGCCAGTCCGGACGGCCGGGCACGGGCAGGGCCAGGCGCTCCAGCGCCTCCTGCTCCTCGACGAACTCCTGAAACGACGACGAGCGCGATCGGCGGCCGGCCAGGCGCAGAACCCCCTTGCGCAGCCACTCCAGGCCGAAGAGCGCCAGCGCCACGCCCACCACCAGCCGCAGCGGCGCCAGGGCGATCTGGTCGATCAGCACCGGCCCCAGGACAACGGCCAGCACCCCGCACACCGCCACCGCGCCGAGCGCACCGAGCACGGCATCGCGGGCGCGGCGCGTCAGGGCGACGGCCAGCACGATGGCCAGCGCCTCCAGCAGCTCCAGGGCGCAGGCCAGGGCCGCGCCCAGGAGCGTCAGGACGAAGGCCACGATGCCCCGCCCAGGAGCGTCAGGACGAAGGCCACGATGCCCCGCCGCTCATGCCTTGAGCAGGCCGATGCGGTTGCCCTCCGGGTCCGCAAACAGCGCGATCGTCGGTCCACCGGGCACGGCGCTGGGCTCCATCAGGGTCTTTCCGCCCAGCTCGGAGATGCGGGCCAGGGCGGCGTCGAGATCGCCCACGGCGATGTAGAAGGTGGGTCCGCCGCCGCTGTCGCCCGCGGGGCCGATTCCTCCGCGGATGCCGTCGTCTGACCCGGTGTCGACCAGGCCGTAGTTCATCGGGTTGTCGGCATCGATCTTCCACTCGAACGCCTGGCGGTAGAAGTCCTGAAGGCGGTCGGGCTCGCGCGCGGCGATCTCGAAATGAAGCACGGGACTGGGCATCGTCGTGGACCTCCTGTGGTCGTGATGGGTGCGCTGCGGGGGATACCCTCCCACGTCCGGGCAGCGGTCAGTCGGCCACCGCCTCGAGGCGCTCGTAGGCCTGCTGCACCGCACGGCGCGCCGCGGTGTGACGGGCCTCTGACTTGGCCGCCTCATAACGGGTCGCCCATGCCCCCGGATCGGCGAGCTCCTGCTCGAGGTCGCGCAGTGCCCGCTCGGCCTGCTCGACGGCGAGCTCGGCCCGTTCGGCCTCGCGGCGGCGGTTCTTGGAGATCGCCTTCGGGCCGTCGGCGGACGCTGGGCCCGCTCGCTGGCCGGCGGGCTCCGGGGCACGCGATTTCGGCACAAGCGCGGGGACCGGTCCGGGCGCGGGCGCTAGGGCCTGATCCCCGGCCAGACGTCGCTGCTCTCGCACCCGCATGTACTCGGCCCATCCGCCCACATAGCTGCGCAGCGTGCCCTGCTCGATGGCCACGGTGCGGGTCCCCACGGCGTCCAGCAGCGCCCGGTCGTGGGAGACCAGCAGCAGCGATCCCTCGTAGGCTCGCAACGCGTCCTCCAGCGCCTCGCGGCTGTCGAGGTCGAGGTGGTTGGTGGGCTCGTCGAGGATCAGGACGTTGGCCCCGGAGTGCACCAGGATGGCCAGCGACAGCCGCCGTCGCTCCCCCCCGCTGAGCCCGTCCAGCGGCTTCTCGGCGTCCTCGCCGCTGAACAGGAAGCGTCCCAGCAGCGCGCGGGCGCGGTTGGGGGTGAGCCCGGTCTGGTGGGTGGTGGCCTCGAGCACCGTGCGCGCTCCGCGCGCCTCGAGCTCCTCGGCGTGCTGGGATAGATAGCCGAGCTTGACGTTGTGCCCGCGCCGCACCCGTCCGCCATCGAGCTCGCGTGCGCCCACCAGGGTGGCCACCAGCGTCGTCTTGCCACTGCCGTTGGGCCCCACCAGCGAGACGTGCTCGCCGCGCTCGAGCCACAGCTCGGCGCCATCGATCAGCAGCCGCTCGCCGACCTGCAGGCGTCCCTGCTCGAGCTCGAACACCACGCGGCCGCTGCGCTCGGGCGCCTGGAAGGAGAACTCCAGCCCCTTGGCGTCGCGCGCCGTCGGCTCGATGCGGTCGATCTGGGCCAGGCGCTTGGCCCGCGACTGGGCCTGGCGCGCGCGCGTGCCCGCCTGGAAGCGTTCGACGAAGCGCTCCAGCCGGGCGATCTCGGCCTGCTGGCGGTCGATGGCGCGGCCGAGGGCCAGCTCACGCGCCGCACTCTCCTGGCGCCAGGCGTGCCAGGAGCCGTCGAAGAACCGCGCCCGGCCGGCCTCGAGCTCGAGCACCGCGGTCCCGACAGCCTCCAGAAACCAGCGGTCGTGGGCCACAAGCACGACGGCGGCGTCCAGCGAGGTCAGCGTCTGCTCCAGCCACTCCAGCGACTCGATGTCGAGATGGTTGGTGGGTTCGTCGAGCAGCAGCAGGTCGGGCTGGGCGGCCAGCGCCCGCGCCAGCGAGCCGCGCGTGAGCTCACCGCCCGAGAAGGAGGCCAGGCGCCGATCCAGGTCGGCCTCGGAGAACCCCAGCCCGTGGACCACGGCCATCGCCTGCTCGCGCCAGCGGTAGCCGCCGGCGTGCTCCAGCCGCGCCTGGGCACGTGCGTAGGCATCGAAGACCTCCTGGGCCCCAGAGGCCATCTCGTGCTCGAGGCGCTCGAGCTCGGCCTCCAGCGCCAGCAGCTCCCCGGCTCCACTGAGCACATAGTCGCGCAGGGCCA
>DASYID010000130.1:0-11666 GCA_036252775.1 Solirubrobacteraceae bacterium | reverse complement strand
GCCGTGCGCAGGCCCGACCGGACGCTGGCCACCGCCGACCACAACGTGCCCACTGACGGCACGCCGGTGGCCGCCCGGATTCGCGACGAGCTGTCGCGCGTGCAGGTCCAGACCTTGGAAGGCAACTGCCAGCAGTTTGGGATCCCCGTGTACTCGCTGGGCTCTGACCGCCAGGGGATCGTGCACGTCATCGGCCCCGAGCTGGGTGTCACCCAGCCGGGCATGACGATCGTCTGCGGCGACTCCCACACCGCCACGCACGGGGCCTTCGGGGCGCTGGCCTTCGGGATCGGAACCAGCGAGGTAGAGCATGTGCTCGCCACCCAGTGCCTGGCCCAGGCCAAGCCGCGATCGATGCGCATTCTCTATGAGGGCGAGCTCGGGTTCGGCGTGACCGCCAAGGATCTGATCCTCGGGACGATCGGCCAGGTGGGGGTCGACGGAGCAGTCGGACACGTGGTCGAGTACGCCGGCCCGGCGATCGAGGCCCTGACGATGGAGGGCCGCATGACCGTCTGCAACATGACCATCGAGGCGGGAGGCCGCGCCGGCATGGTGGCTCCCGACGACACCACCTTCGCCTGGTTTGAGGAGCACCACGGGCGCCCAGGCGCACCGACGGGCAGCGAGCTCGAGGCGGCGATCGAGCGGTGGCGCACGCTGCGCAGCGAGGAGGGCGCACACTTCGACGCCGAGGTGGTCGTCGACGCGTCCGCGCTCAGCCCGCAGGTCACGTGGGGCACGACCCCGGGGATGGTGGTGCCGGTCACCGAGCGCGTGCCCGAACCGGCGAGCGAGGGCGACGAGCGGGCGCTCGAGTACATGGATCTGCAGCCCGGAACCCCGATCGAGGAGATTGAGCTCGACCGCGTGTTCATTGGCTCCTGCACCAACTCGCGGATCGGCGACCTGCGCGCCGCCGCCGGCGTCGTGCGCGGTCGCGCCGTCGCTCCTGGCCTGCACGCCATGGTCGTCCCGGGCTCGGCTCAGGTCAAGGCCCAGGCCGAGGCCGAGGGTCTGGACGAGGTCTTCCGCCAGGCGGGCTTCGACTGGCGCGGCGCCGGCTGCTCGATGTGCCTGGGCATGAACCCCGACACGCTCAGCCCGGGAGAGCGCTGCGCATCGACCTCCAACCGCAACTTCGAGGGCCGTCAGGGTCGCGGGGGCCGCACGCACCTGGTCTCGCCGCAGATGGCCGCCGCCGCGGCGATCGAGGGTCGGTTCGTCGACATCCGCCGCTGGGACGCCGCGCTAGCCGGCCGCGAGGCGGGGTCCTGATGGAGCCGATCACCGTCATCAGCGGAGGCGTCAGCCACCTGGACCGCGCCGACGTCGACACCGACCAGATCATCCCCAAGCAGTTCCTCAAGAGGGTCGAGCGGACCGGCTTTGGCCAGTATCTGTTCTACGACTGGGCTCAGCAGCCCGGCTGGAAGCTGCCGGCCAACCCGATCCTGGCCGCGGGACGCAACTTCGGCTGTGGCTCCTCGCGCGAGCACGCGCCGTGGGCGCTTGAGGACTATGGCTTCCGGGCCATAGTGGCTTCGAGCTTCGCCGACATCTTCTACTCCAACTGCACCAAGGTCGGGCTGCTGCCGGTGGTGCTCGATGAGGCCGATGTGCGCGGCTTGGGAGCCGCCGGCCAGGGCGAGGTCGACCTGGACGCCCAGGAGGTCCGCTTCGACGGACGGCGGGTTTCCTTCGAGATCGACCCGGAGATCAAGCACCGCCTGCTCAACGGGCTCGACGACGTGGCGCTGACGCTGGCCCAGCTGGATGCCATCGAGAGCTACGAGCGCGACCGCGAGCGCCCCGGCCCGGTCACCACGGCCCTGTGAGCGCTGCCCGTATCGTCACGCTTCCCGGCGACGGGATTGGCCCCGAGATCATGGCTCCGGCGCAGGAGCTGCTGCGAGGCCTGGGTGACTTCAGCTTCGAGCAACACAGCCTCGGTGGCGCTTCGATCGACGAGCATGGCGTGGCCCTGACCGACGAGGCTCTCGAGGCCTGCCGCGGCGCCGACGCCGTCCTGCTCGGCGCCGTAGGAGGACCCCGGTGGGACACCACCGATCCCGGTGCCCCTCGCCCCGAGCAGGGGCTGCTGGACCTGCGCCGCGGGCTCGGCCTGTTCGCCAACCTGCGCCCGGTCCGACCCCTGCCCGCCCTCTATGACTCAAGCCCCCTGCGCCGGGAGCGCATCGAGGGCACCGACCTGCTGATCGTCCGGGAGCTGACCGGCGGGCTGTACTTCGGCGACCGCGGCCGCCAGGCGGAGATGGCCTTCGACACCTGCGTCTACACGGTGGGCGAGATCGAGCGGATCGCCCGGGTGGCCTTTGAGGCCGCGCGTCGCCGGGGGGGCCGGGAGGGACGCCCGCCCCGTGTCACCTCGGTGGACAAGGCCAACGTGCTCGAGACCTCCCGCCTGTGGCGCGAGGTGCTCGTGCGAAAGCACGCCGAGGAGTACGGCGACGTCGAGCTCGACCACCTGCTCGTCGACAACGCCGCGATGCAGCTGGTGTCGGCACCCGCGTCGCTGGACGTCGTGGTCACCGAGAACATGTTCGGGGACATCCTCTCCGACGAGGCCGCGATGATCACGGGCTCGATCGGGATGCTCCCCAGCGCCTCCCTGGGCGAGGAGGGGACCCCGGGGCTGTTCGAGCCCGTGCACGGCTCGGCGCCCGACATCGCTGGCTCTGGCGTGGCCAACCCGCTGGCCATGTTCCTTTCGGCCGCCCTGATGCTTCGCCACGGACTCGGTTGGGAGAACGAGGCGACGGCGGTAGAATCAGCCGTCACGCGCGCGCTGGACGACGGGCTGCGCACCCAGGACCTGGGGGGCCACGCCAGCACGTCGCAGGCGACGCGCGCGGTCATCGCCCACCTCTGACTAACCGACCCTGCCGACAGGAGCACGCTCGTGGACCCCGCCGACCAGATCTGGATGAACGGAGAGTTCGTCGCCTGGGAGGACGCCAAGGTCCACGTGCTCACCCACGGCCTGCACTACGGGACGGGTGTCTTTGAGGGCATCCGTTGCTATGACACCGAGCTGGGCCCGGCGATCTTCCGCCACGGCGACCACTTGGACCGACTGCGCCGCTCCGCCGAGCTCTACTACATGCCCCTGCCGTTCTCAGAGGCCCAGCTGCGCGAGGCCACCCATGAGCTGATCGCCCGCAACGGCCTGCGCTCCTGTTACATCCGCCCGCTGGCCTATCGGGGCTACGGACAGATGGGCCTCAACCCGCTGGAGGCGCCGGTCGAGGTGACGATCGCCGTGTGGGAGTGGGGCGCCTATCTGGGCGAGGAAGGCAAGCTCAACGGGATCCGCGCCAAGGTCTCCTCCTGGCGACGCATCAGCCCAGACTCCCTGATCCCGCACGCCAAGGCGTCCGGTCAGTACCTAAACAGCGTGCTGGCCAAGGTCGAGACGCTCAAGGCCGGCTACGACGAGGCGATCCTGCTCGACGATCTCGGTCATGTCTGCGAAGGGTCGGGTGAGAACATCTTCGTGGTGCGCGAGGGGGTCATCCTCACGCCACCGCAGACCGCATCGATCCTGGACGGCATCAACCGCAAGTCGGTGATCCAGATTGCCCGCGATCTCGGCCACGAGGTGGTGGAACGCGACGTCGGCCGAGCCGAGCTTTACCTGGCCGACGAGGTGTTCATGACCGGCACCGCCGCCGAGCTGGTGCCGGTGTGCGAGATCGACGACCACCCGATCGGCTCCGGGCATCCGGGCGCGATCACCTGCAAGCTGCGCGGGGCGTTCGACGACGCGCTGCACGGACGCAGCGAGCGCTACCGCGGCTGGCTGGAGCCCGTGACGGCCGCCGGTGCGCCCGGCGAGGAGGGGCAGCGAATTATCGGGGCGGTCGGCTAGCGCTCGCTGAGCGTCCCGACCGCGCCCGTCGCTCGCCCCCCTAACGCAAAGGACCCTCCGATGACCCCGCCTCCGATCCAGCTCTACGACGCCACCCTGCGTGACGGCATGCAGGGCGAGGGCATGTCGCTCTCGGCCACCGAGAAGCTGCGCGTCTGCCACAAGCTCGACGAGCTGGGGATCGATCTGATCGAGGCCGGCTTTCCCGCCTCCAACCCCAAGGAGCGCGAGCTGTTTGACCTGCTCGAGCACGAGCACTTCGCCCACGCCGAGATCGCCGCCTTCGGAATGACCCGCCGGCGGGGCGTCAGCGCCGAGGAGGATCCGGCGCTGCGCCTGTATGCCGAGTGCTTTGCCCCGGTGTGCACGCTGGTGGGCAAGACCTGGACGCTGCACCTGGAGAAGGTGGTGCGCGTCGACCGTGAGGAGAACCTGCGCATGATCGCCGAATCGGTGGGCTTCCTGGTGGGCGAGGGCAAGCGCGTGGTCTACGACGCCGAGCACTTCTTCGACGGCTGGCGGGCCGACCGGCAATACGCGTTGCGCTGCGTGCGGGCCGCCGCCGAGGCCGGCGCCGAAACGGTCGCGCTGTGCGACACCAACGGATCGTCGCTGCCGGCGCAGGTGCTCGAGGCCACTACCGATGTCGCGGCCACGCTCGCCGGCTCGGTGCGTCTGGGGATCCACGCCCACAACGATGCCGAGTGTGGCGTGGCCAACACCCTGGCCGGGGTGCAGGCGGGGGCCACTCAGGTACAGGCGACGATCAACGGCTGCGGTGAGCGCACCGGCAACGCCAACCTGGTCTCGATCATCGCCAACCTCCAGCTCAAGCTGGGCCATCCGTGCGTCACCGAGGAGCAGCTGTCGCGACTGACCGAGGTGGCCCACTTCGTCGACGAGCTGCTCAACTTCACCCCCGACCCCAACCAGCCCTACGTGGGCCGCAACGCCTTTGCCCACAAGGGAGGGCTGCACGTCGCCGGCGTGCGCGCCGACGCCGCGACCTTCGAGCACGTCGATCCGGCCCTGGTGGGCAACGCGCGCGAGCTGCTGGTATCGGAGCTCTCGGGCAAGGGCACCATGCAGGAGAAGGCCGCTGACCTCGGTCTGGAGCTCGACGACGCGGCCGCGGAGCGGGTGCTCGAACGCGTCAAGGAGCTCGAACACGGCGGGTACCAGTTCGAGGCCGCCGACGCCTCCTTCGATCTGCTCCTGCGCAAGCAGACGGGGGAGTACGAGCCGCTGTTTCGTCTTGAGTCCTGGCGCGTGATCGTCGAGAAGCGCGCGGACGGCAAGGTGGATACCGAGGCGACGATCAAGATCTGGGTGGCCGGAGAGCGCTACGTGCGCACCGCCGAGGGCAACGGGCCGGTCAACGCGCTGGACGCCGCTCTGCGCGACGCTATCGGCGAGATCCACCCCCACCTCAAGGACATCGACCTCGTCAACTTCAAGGTCCGCATCCTGGACGAGACCAAGGGCACGGGCGCGGTCACGCGGGTGCTGATCGACGCCTCAGACGGGCACGAGGTATGGGGCGCCATCGGCGTCTCTGAAAACGTCATCGCCGCCTCCTGGGAAGCGCTGGTCGACTCCCTGGAGTACGGGATGCAATCCCAGCGTCCGGCCGGCGTGCCGCGCAGCTCCGGCGCGTGAGCGAGCCCGATCCGATCCCCCTGGCCCGGCCGATGCTGGGGGAGTCCGAGGAACGCGCGGTGATCGAGGTCCTGCGTTCCGGCCAGCTGTCGCTGGGCCCGGTGGGACGCGAATTCGAACGCGCCTTCGCCCAACGACTGGGTGTGGCCCACGCCTGCGCGGTGTCCAGCGGCACGGCCGGGCTGCACTTGGCGCTGCGGGCGGTTGGGGTCCAGGAGGGCGATGAGGTAATCACCAGCCCCTTCTCCTTCGTGGCCTCGGCCAACGCGGTCCTCTACGAGCGCGCCCGGCCCGTGTTCGCCGACATTGACCCCGTCACGCTGAACCTCGACCCGGCGGCGGCGCGGGCCGCCATCGGCCCCCGCACCCGCGCGCTGCTGCCCGTGCACATCTTCGGCTACCCGGCCGATCTCCCGGCCTTCGAGGCCATGGGACTGCCGATCGTCGAGGACGCCTGCGAGGCCCTGGGCGCGATCCACTCCGACGGCCAGCCCGTGGGGGGCCGTGGCCACCCCGCGGCCTTCGGCTTCTATGCCAACAAGCAGCTGACCACCGGCGAGGGCGGCATGGTCACCCTGGCCGACGACGCCCAGGCGGCCCAGATCGTGTCGGAGCGAAACCAGGGGCGGGCGGCGGACATGGCGTGGCTGGACCATGAGCGCCTGGGTTTCAACTACCGCCTCTCGGACATCGCCGCGGCGCTGGGCGCGGCCCAGCTCACCCACCTGGATGAGATGCTCGGCGCGCGCGCCCAGGTGGCCGAGCTCTACCGGCAGGCCCTGGCCGACATCGAAGGACTCGACCTCCCCTGTGGGGATGAGGGCGGCAACCGCCGCGGTTGGTTCGTCTTCGTGGTGGGGCTCCCCCCGGACCGCGACCGCGACTCGGTCATGCGCGCCCTGGCCGGTGAGGGCATCCAGAGCAAGCCCTACCTGCCCGCCATCCACCTGATGTCCTTCTACCGGGATCGCTTCGGCCACCGCGAGGGTGAGTTTCCGGTGTGTGAGGCGGTGGCCGCGCGCTCGCTGGCGCTGCCGTTCTTCCCCCAGATGACCGAGGCACAGGTGCAGCGGGTGGGGGGCAGCCTGAGGTCTGCCCTGGGCCGCTGATCATCTGCTGGTTGCTCGCCGGCGGTGAACCGCCTAGCATGGCGCGCGGGATGGCGGGAGCAGACAAGGAGCTTGCGGCGGGCGGGCGGACGCTGTACTGCGTGCTGCCGCGTGAGCTGGCGCCCAAGCTTCAGAAGGTCCTGCGCGGCCACTTCCGCGACGACGCCATAGACGTGCTGGTCGAGCGCCGCCTGACCACGCGGCGGACCCGTGGTGAGCGCCGAGTGGGGATGGCGCCGGGTCCGGGCGGTGAGGAGCGCCGCCGCATCACCAACTCCGACGGGCGGCGCGTGGGGTCGCGGCGGGCCGCCACCGTGGCGGTCGACGCGCCGGTGCTGCCCCGCCGAGCGCGGTCCCATGCCGAGCAGCTCGTATTCATCGAGCGCCTGGCGCCCACGAGCCGCCAGATCGAGGATCTGGACACCGCCCGCCTGCTCACCCGCATCCAGGCCGGTGACCGAGAGCTGTTCGCCGAGGTCTACATGCGTTACTTCGACCGACTCTACGGCTATCTGCGCATCGTCTTCAAGGATCCCCACAGCGCTGAGGATGCGGCGCAGCACGTATTCGTACGGGTGCTGGAGGAGCTGGGGCGCTTCGATCCCGGCCGGGGCACGTTTCGCAGCTGGCTGTTCGTGATCGCTCGCCACCACGCGCTGACCCAGCTGGGGTCCAGCGGTCGCGCGGACCTGCTCGAGCCCACGGAGATGAGCCGGCTCCAGCGCGACACCCCGGCGGCGGCGGAGCTTGACGCGCTGGACTGGGTCTCAGACCGCGAGCTGCACCTGTTCATCGAACGCCTTCCCCTGGCGCAGCGCCAGGTGCTGTTCCTGCGTTACGTGGTCGGCATGTCCACCGCCGAGACCGCCGGCCTTCTCGAGGCCTCCGCTGACGTGGTGCGCCAGCATCACGCCCGCGCCCTCGGGCGCCTGCGCGCGCGTCTGAACGCCGTGGGCCGGTGCGGGAAGCAGAGCGATCGGGTGGGCTCTCACATACTCACCCGGCGGCTGCTGGTGGTCAGGGCCCGGCGCTACGCGCTCGCGTCCTCCGGGCCCACGCGCTAGCAGCGGTGCCGGCCGATGAAGGCCGTGTAGTCGCGCCATGCGTGGGGGTCCGGGCGAGTCGCGAGCTCGTCCGCGAGCCGCGTGAGGATGACTCCGAACTCGCTGTGGTCGATGCCGACCAGGATCACGCAGCCTGCATGGTGGCGTCTCTCACCCGCCCACGTTTGCGCGATGGGCGCGAAATCGCGAACGTTGAACGTCACCATGATCCGCTGTTCGGTTGCCGCGAGCTCGAGCAGACGTTCGTCGTCCCAGCCGTCGAGCGCTCGTTCCTCGTCGGCTGCTCGAACGTCGTGTCCGGCGTCGCGAAGGGGACCTGCGATCCGCCGAGCCGAAACGTGCGCGTCGAGCAGGAGCCGCACCCGACGGGCTCAGCTCTCGCCGAGCACGTCGATCGTCGGAAACTCGCGTCGCAGCTCGTCCAGCGAGCGGCGATTCTCCGCAATCGCCCTATCGATCTCGTCACGAAACTCGTCGTAGTAGGCGAGGGCGACGCTCACCTGCCCCTCGGTCAGGTCGCTCTCTGCCAGCAGCTGGTCGGGCGTGCCGAAGTCGCGTAGCGCGTCGACGATCTCCCAAACATCGAGCGCCGTCCCTATGACCCACGGTCGACGGTTCCAGTCGCTGCCGCGAAAGGCCAGCCCGGGATACCGCCTCGCACGCATCGCCTCGTCGGCGAGCGACTCTAGGACGGCACCCTTACTCCGCCGCGTTCGCTGAGCTTCACGGGTTATGCGCTCATCCAGCGAGGCATCGAGCCGCAGGCTGAATGGCTGAGACTTTGCCGCCACGAGGTCAGTGTATCGCAACGTATACAGATGGGTACACTGTCGCGACCGGCTCCAGCGCGGGCCGACGCGTTAGCCGCGGCCTCACGGCGCGCGGAGGCGCCCGAAGTTCCTGTCACAGATTCGGGGGTCGCTCAGTACCAGCATCACGCCTTCTGCGCGAAGGCGACCGATGCGAAACCACGATCCACACATCTCAGGGCGGGCTGCAGGCCCGCGACGGCGTGATTGCGGGGGCCTGCGTGCCCGTTCGGGTGTGGCCGTGGCTGCTACGGCTTTGCTGGCTCTGCTCGTCCTGGTAGCTGGGACCTGGACCTCGCTGGCGGGGGCGGATCCGGCCACGCCTCCGGCGGTGCCCTCCTCTCCTCAGGATGCCCTGGCCGCTTGTGGGGGCGCTCAGGCCGGCGTTAACCCGTGTGACACGGATCGGACGCCGGTGGCCAAGGCGCCTCCGGCCGGGTACGGGTGGAAGCAGGTGGCGGGGGCGGAGTTTGCGGCGGGTGCTTCGGCGCCGAAGATGGCGTCTGATCAGACGCCGTTTACGGTGGATTTCTACACCGTCTCGTTCTCTAACCCCCGTGCGGGCCTGGCGGGTGGGGCGGCGTGTCAGGACGCGGTGTCCTTCTCGCAGATCGAGCGCGGTGACAGCGGCAACACGGGCTTGTGTGGGGGCAAGCCGCGGGTGCCGGTCGTCTACTCCTACTCCAAAGATTCGGCGGGGGTGGGCAGCTGGAGCCGGGTGGTGTTGCCGGGTGGGGATGGCTCGGGCAGTCCGTCGCCGGGGTATGTCGGGGCCATCGCCTGGATCGGGCCGGGTGAGGCGTTGGCCGTCGGCGGCCGCGGCTCCTATGTGCGGCGTGAGTTGGGCCAGGCGGTCGATGGGGCGGGGTATTCCGATCCGGCGGGTTCGGCGCGGGCGTGGCTGTATCGCCATGGCTCGTGGAGTGAGCTTGGCCATCTGCCCAGCGAGGCGGACGGCAATGCGATGCGGGGGATGCAGGCCCTGGACTGCTCGACCACCCAGCGCGGGTTCTGTGTGGCCGGCGGCCTGGGGCAGCTGTGGATGTTCCGGGACGGGCGTTTCGCCCAGGGCTATGACAGCCAGTCCGCCAGCGGCCTGGAGAACGCATCGTCGTTCATCTTCCGCGTCCGCCAGATCCGGTTCAACACCGTCAGCGACACGCCCCAGGTCGTGGCGGTCACGTCGGGTTGCTGCGCGGCGCATCAGTCTGACAACTTCCCGATGTTGCTCACCTATGACGGCATCTGGCATGTCCCCCCGGCCCCACAGACCTGCGTCCCTTTGTTCTCTAACACGTGCGCCAATAATCCGCAGTCGCCGGCCGGCACGCCACTGGCCACGACGCCGTTCAGCTACTTCTCCGCAGCCATCACCAAGAGTTATACGACCTCGGCGTCCTTGCTGGTGGGACCCGATGGCCCCGCCCCTGGGGATAGGATCGAGCCCGCATCTACGGTCGAGGGTGGCTTTTTCCAGCTGCAGCCCACGAGCTCCCGCTATGGCCTCCAAGGAGGACCATTAGTTCCCCAGCCGTCGCCCTATGGCACGAGTCAGACCGACGCCGGAGCGAGCAGCGCTCAGCTCGGCGGTTTTCGCCTGACGGCCGGCGATGGCGATGTCGAGGCCGGGTGCAACGCGGAGGGCTGCGGGTCTGCGCCGGACCTTCTCATGGACTGGGCGGTTGGGGGTCTGACCGCCGGCGCGAGCGTGGGTCAGGGCGCCGCGTTTACCACGGCCCCGAGCACCCAGCGCCACTACTCGACCGACAGTGCGCTCGCGCTGAGCTGCTCGGGAGCACAGAGCCACGTCTCCGCCCTGCAGACACCCGGCTCGCCGACGTCGTGTAAACCCAACAGTCCGCAGCAGGTCGCCCAGCAGGAGGCACAGTCGGCTCAGCTGTTCGCGTTGGGCAGCTATACGTTGAACGGCTACGCGCTGATCCCGGGTTCTGATGTCGGCTGGGCGGTGGGCGATGACGGCGCGCTGTTGGAGCGCAGTCCGGGTGACAACTCAGGATCCGTCGTCGGTCAGCCTTCGCCGCCCGCTCTGGGCCAGGCGACGCCGGGTGCGCTGCCCGACCGTTCCGCCTATGAGCCGTTCTCCGCCGTGGGGGCGCCGGGGCAGGCGGGGACGGTCCCCGCCCTAGCGTCTCGCCCATTGGAGCATCTGGGCGCCCCGGCGTTTGTGGCGGGTGGCGCGCCCGAGGAGGGTTTGCCACAGAGGGCGCATCGCGACGTCAGTGCGATTGTCATGAGTCGCAGCGGCTCGGAGGGCTGGGCCCTGGGGCCGGGAGCCAACGGGTCTCGCCTGACGCTCTATCACTATGACGGCGCGAACTGGACGTTGTGTGATCCCGATGGCATTTCGGGCGTGCTGGCGGCCGATCCGGCGTGTCAGGGCCTCGCGCCGCTTGAGCACACGGTGTTGAGGTCAGGGGTGGCACCGGAGTCGGTGCGGATTGTCGCTGCGGCGCGGGTGCCGACCGAGAAGGGCCCGGATGCTTCGAGGGCCGATGATTTCGAGGTCGTGGCGGTCGGGACGCTCTACAGCGCCGACTCCTCGCAGGCGCCGGCTCCTGTCGTGCTGCGCTACACCGGTGGGCGCTGGCGGGTGGAGACCGGACCCGAGGTTGCCGCCATCACCGCGATGGGTAACTCGAGTCAGCTCGATCGCCCCTTACATGACGTGGTGTTCACCGCACCCGACGATGGCTGGATCATCGGTGACTCGGGCATCGGCCCGGGTGCACCGCCGTGGGTGTTTCATTACGACGGCCGACGCTGGGTTGATTGCGCCAAGACCCCTAAGACCGGTGACGGTGGCGCATGCTCAGACCCCCAGGGTCGCCTGCCATTTCAGAATACCGAGCAGCAGTCCAACAACTCGACGCGTCTACGTATGGCGGTGGCCGGCGACCGCGTCTACCTGTACGGGACCCGTGTAGTTTACAACGACGCCAATACGGGCCGTGCCGGATCGGCTACGACTCTGGCTGGGGGCTCGGGCGCTTATGAGGCGTTTCCGATGATTCTGTATCGCGATCGTGGGGGGTCGTGGCGTGCGGATGGAGGTGGGTTTGACCCGGGGTTTGGTCTGTTGGCAGGACAGAACGCGACCCAGCAAGGACGTGTG
>DASYID010000129.1:0-2275 GCA_036252775.1 Solirubrobacteraceae bacterium | reverse complement strand
GCGGAGGCGGCCAGGGCGACGCCCAGCGGCAGCAGCCTCAGGCGCACCCGAAACACCAGACCGAGCGTCGCCGCCATGATCAGCACCGAGGCGATCAGCAGCGCGAGGATCGAGTTGGTGATCGAGGCGGTGAGGTCCGAGACGATCACCGGCACCCCGGTGACGACGTAGCTGCCGCCGTTGGTCAGGGCCCACTGGGGCATCCGCACCGCCCGGCGAACCAGCGCGATGGTCTGGGTCCGCTGGGCGTCGGTGAGCGACGGGCGCAGCCGCACCTGGACCAGCGCGCTGTTGGCGTTGGGGAACAGATAGGCGAAGCGGGCCTTCGGGGTCCCCGGGGTCTTGGTCGCGTCGAAGACCAGGGTCGAGACGAAGTTCGGATCGTTCAGCCGCGGTATACCGGTGAGCCCGTAGCGCAGCGCCAGCTGAAGAACGTTGCGCGTGAACTCGGCGTATACGAGCTGGCGAGCCTTGGCCCCCAGGGAGCGGGCCTGGGCGGGCGAGCGACCCTGGGCGCGCGCCAGCTGGTAGGCCGCCTGCTCCGCGCGGGCCGCCTGGGCGGCCTTGGCCGTGCTCTGCTGGGTGAACTGGTCGCCGATCTGGCGCGCCGACTCGTTGATGAAGGTGCCCGGCCCGTAGACCACCTCGACCGAATGCGCCCGCGCAAGCCCGGCACACGGTCCGGCCGGGCCGCCGGGCGCCTTGACCCCGGCGGGAATGTGGCCCGACAGGCATCCCTCCAGCCCCAACACCCGCTCGATGTCCTGGGTGAGCACGAGCTTGCTCAGCGGGCCGCGAACCAGCACGATGACCGCCTCGTCGCCGAAGTGCTCATGAAAGCTCTGCGTGGCCCGGTAGCTCGTCGAGGATCGCCCGACCAGCGTGTCGGTGCCGGCGCTGGGCGACAGGCCCAGCGCCAGCAGGCCGCCGCCGGCAGCCAGTAGCGCGGTGACGCCCAGCACGGCGGCCGGGCGCCGCGTCAGGAGGCGTGCGAGGGCGCTGAAGGCGTCGGGAGCGCGCACGTGACGGTCAGGCTACCGGCGCCCGCGGGTCGCCGAGACCCACTCGCCCCGCTGGTGGCCTAGCGGCGGCGGGCGGTGCCCGAGGCCGCGGCGGCGATGTGGGGGAACTGGGTGACCTGGCCGCTCTCGTGAAACGGCCCCTGCTGACGACACGGCGGGGCCGAGCTTCCCCCGCCCGCGTAGGCGAATTGGATGACCTGCTGGCGCAGCTGGGCGGGGATCAGGTTCAGCAGCCCGGTGCCCACCGTGGGCACGCCGTTGGCGCAGTGGCGCGTCTCGTAGGCCGGCAGGCCCTGAGCCAGATGGGCGAACGCTCCCGGCATCTCGTAGGGGTTGGGCCGGTTGGTGCCGATGCGATTGGGATAGACGGCGAGGTTCTCGGGATTCAGTGGGTTGGTGGTGCGCAGGTAGTGGATCGGAACCCTGGAGTTCGGCGGCTGGTCGGTGGCCTGGGTGCTGGCCACGACGTTGGCGAAGAAGGCGGTTAGCTCCTGCTTGTACTGACCCACGAAGCGCAGGATGGGGTTGAGCTCGCGCAGGGCGGGATCGAGCTGACCGAGGAACGGGTGCAGCTCGTCCAGGAACCGCTGCAGGGCGGGAAGGCCGGCCCGCGACGCCCGGATTAGGGGATCGAGGTCGCGGAACAGGCCCTTGAGGTCGGGCGCCAGCGCCGACAGCGAGCGCAGCGTGGGGCTCAGCTGGCGCGCCGCCGGGCGCAGCTGGGTGACCAGGGGGTTGGCGTTACGGGCGAAGCCCGCCAGACGCGTGACCGTGCTCTGGGCCTCGCGCTCGAAGGTGGGCAGCGCGATGAAGGCCTGCTGGAGCTCGGCGTTTCGCCGGGCGGTGGTCGAGAAGACGCGGTTTGAGTTGGTGATCAGGCTGGCCAGCTGATGGTCGCGCTCGGACAGGGCGCCGAATACCTCGCCGGTGTTGGACACCAGGGAGCGCACCTCGGGGGCCTGGGCGTTGAGCAGCTGCGCGAGCGTGTTGGCGTTCTGGGCGAAGGGAGCCAGGTTGCCCAGCGCGTCGGAGATGTCCTGGCCACGGCCCTGGACCCCCACCGACAGGGTCTGCATCCAGGTGGCAAAGGCGGCGCGTGTCTTGGGGTCAAAGGCCCGGAAGATCTCGTCCAGCTGGACACCGGGCGAGACCTGCGCCGGTGGCAGCTGGCCCCCGTCCCCCAGCATCCCCGACGACTTGAAGCCAGGGGTCAGCTCGACGTAGGTCTCTCCCAGCAGCGTCTTCTGGCGCAG
>DASYID010000128.1:0-8825 GCA_036252775.1 Solirubrobacteraceae bacterium | reverse complement strand
CGGTGTCCGCGCAGGGAAGGTTGCGTTGAGTTTGGCTGTGGGATGGCGCCGGGATCGGCCCCCCCGAGGCGGACTGCTGGAGCACGGCGTTCAGTGAGCGGCGGGTGGGTGGGCCGCCTCGCCCTCCCGCGACGACCAGATTCCCCCCCGACCGCTGACCGCAGACAGCCATAACGTGACAAAGCTCCCGCGCGCCCTCCGGCTGATGCACGTTGTGGTCGTCTAGCCGCCACAAGGTGACGCCGCCTCGAGCCGGTTCGACGCTTTGTCACGTTGTGGTCGTCTGTCGTCCACTTTCGCCATGGTCAAACCCCTCGTCGTCCGTGTTGCCCAGCAACACACCTCCCTTTCACTGCCCGCCGTTTACCGAGCCGTGCTCCTGCGAGAGCCGCGCCGGGCGGGGGCCGGCAGCAAAAGGTCCCGCCTACGGGTGGTACTCCAGCGCCGACACCCTGGCGACGTTGCCGTCGCTGCGCATTCGCTGCAGGCCCCGCGGGCCGCTCTTCAAATAGCGGTCCATGAAGGCGATCGTCACCCGCTGGACGATCCCGGTGTACGGCTGAGCGCCTGTGTAAGGGCCGAGGTGGTCGGCGCCGAACATGTTGAGGAGGAACTTCGGGTGCGGGGCGCCGTCGTAGAACGAGTGGGTGAAGCTGGGGGGATTGACCGAGTCGGCGGTGCCCTGCGTGGCCAGTAGCGGTGGACTCGGGGCGGGGAAGTTGAACCCGCCCACCCCAGGGATCTTGGCGCCTGAGAGGATCACCGCCGCCTTGGCGCGGCGGTCGAGGAAATAGCGGTCGTAGGCCACGGCAAGCGCCGTCTCACCACCGTCGGACTGGCCGGTCACGGCAATCGCGTGGGGATCGAGCAGCTGGTTGAGGAAGCTCCGGCGGACGCCGTTGCCGGTCAGCATCTGGGTGATGACGAAGCTCATGTCCCGCGGCTGGTTGACCAGGTCGTTCTCGTCCGGGCCGCCCGGGGCGTTGGCGTTCTCGAGCGGGAAGATGGGCGCGGCGACCACGTAGCCGGCGCGCGCCCACGCCTGGAGAAGCGGCGCGTAGGGTGTGGGCGTCACCGCGAAGCCGTGGCCGAAGATGACCAGCGGGAAGCGGCCCGCCGTCCGCAGCGGCGGAGCGTTCGGCACGTCGGTGGCCGAGGGGCGACCCTGGGCCGGGTAGCGGATCAGCGTGACCAGGGTGCGTGGCTGCACACCCCCGCCGGGGATGCGAACCGTGCGGCTCGGGTCCACGAACTTCACCACCCGCTCGCCCACGGCGTACGGCGCGCGCGGCGCTGGGGGCGGTGCGGGCCGGGGCGTCGGCGTCGGTGCGGCGCCGCCTCCACTGCGGGGGGTCGCGGTGGCGGTCGCGGTCACCGCCGTCCGCGATGGGCTCGACGCGTCGGCGCGGATCGTGGAGCCGCAGCCGGCCGTGGCCAGCACGCACACCACCGCCACTGCCGTCGCGCGGACGCGGTCAGCGGACGTACACGGCAAAGAAATCGCGGTCGTCGGGCGTCAGGTAGCGCTGCGGCGAGCGGTCCATGCTCGCCAGCAGGTTAGCCGCACCTGCGGCGCCCGGGAAGCGATAGGTGATGAAGCTGGTCCAGTAGGTGTTGATGTCGAGCTCCATGGCGCGCACGGCTCCGGCGTGGATCATCGTCGAGGCCAGCGAGCTCAGCCCCTGGTCCGGACCGGCGGCGTAGATCAGGTTGCCGTGGCGGTCGATGCCTACGCCGGAGCGCCACACCAGGGCCCTGTTGCCGAGCGTCGCCCCCCACTGGGGACCGTCGTTGAGGTTCGGGTTCGGCTTGCCGTGGTTGACGATCAAAGGCAGGTTCTGGCGGGCGTAGGCCACGTCCGCTCCCGCCACCGGTCCTCCGGTCCACGCCGTGACGTCGACGCGGCCGTCGCGGTAGCGAACGATCGTTGCCGCCCCATCCCTGAGGGGTGCATACGTGTGGCCCCCGGTGGCATAGCCGCCGCCCGAGTCATTGAGCTTGAAGCCGCTGTTGAACGTCGCCACGAGCTGCGAACGCTTGGACGTGGGTACATCGAGCGGTCCCCGGGCGGGCAGCGACACCCCGGGCTCGAGCCGGCCGGGATAGAGCCAGGTCGAGGTCCGCGTGTGGTCAATCCAGGCCACGCCGACGACCGCAGACGGATAGTCGACGGGCAACGGGCGGAAGCTGGTGATCAGCACCGGGGGCCGCGAACCGCCGCCGCCGAAGGTGGCATGCCAAACCCCCTCGCCAGGCAGTCCGTGGGGGACCAGCGGCTGGATGCTGGGTGGGCGGTAGTAGTGGACGACCCGCTGGTGGCTGGGAGCGCTCGAGGTCAGCGCACCGGCCTGACCGGGCAGCTTGCGCAGGGCGGGCCCGCCCTTGGGGGGAGCGGTCAGCGAGTAGTAGATGCTCTCGACCTTGGTGACCAGGCCGCGCGCGCCGTTGTCGCGCATCCACTCCACCGTGCGGATGCCGATACTGGCGTTGGAGGTCCCGGTGAGCGCCTGCACGTAGGAGACGGCCACTGGAAGCAGCGCCAGCGCCGTGGCCGTGAGGGCGATCCGGCGCAGCCGGCGCCACCGCTCGCCTGAGGGCGCGGGCGGACGCGAGCGGACGCGGGTGGGGGAGGGCTGGACGGGTTGACGCGGTGGCGCTAGCAAGGCCGGTACCTTGAAGGAATCACTGCCACAGAGGCTAAAGAGATCCTGAGAGGCTACTCATCAGCCCTGAGAACGTCCTCATGCTGGGCACAACTATCCTTGAGAAAATCGGCATACGGTCACCCGGAATGGCCCAAGACGCGGTTCCCTTGAGCGCATATCCTGGCAGTAATCGCGCCGAAGAGGTTCGGGGCGCGTTCGCTCACAGCCTGCCCGTGGCCCGCCGGCGTGGTCTCGTCCGGGCGATCGTGGCGACGATGCGCCCGCGCCAGTGGGTCAAGAATGCCCTGGTCCTGGCCGCTCCCGGTGCTGCCGGTGCGTTCGGGCACGACCACGTACTGGTGCACGTGGCGCTGGCCTGTGTGGCCTTCTGTCTCGTCTCCTCCGGAATCTATGCGGTCAACGACGTCCGTGACCGTCATGAGGACCGGCTGCATCCGCGCAAGCGCTACCGTCCCATCGCCGCCGGCGAACTCAGCCCGGCGGCCGCCACCGTCCTCGCCGTGGTGGTGCTGGGGACCGGGTTTGGCCTGTGCGCGGTCGTCCGCCCGCTGCTCGTGCTGGTCGCCGTGGGCTACGTCGTGCTGACCCTCACCTACACCTTCATCTGGCGCCACATCGTGGTCCTCGACCTGGTGGCGATCGCCGGAGGCTTCGTACTGCGCGCGGTGGCGGGAGGCGTGGCCGCTCCCGTGGCATTGTCGCGCTGGTTCGTACTGGTCATCACGGCCTCCGCCGTGCTCGTTGCCGCCGGCAAGCGCCAGGCCGAACTACGGCGCACCGAGCTCGGCGGCGCCGCCAGGCGACGCGTACTCGAGATGTACACCCCGCAGCTGCTTCGCCTGATCATCGTCGGCAGTGCCGCGCTGGCGCTGTTCGCCTATTGCGTGTGGGCGCTGCAACACCCGACGGTCAACGGCATGCCGTGGCGCCCGCTGACCATCCTGCCGTTCGCCGGCTGCCTGCTCCGCTATGGGGTGCTGGTCCGCCGCGGAGCGGGTGAGACGCCCGAGGATCTCCTGCTCGCGGACCGCTGGCTTCCGTTCGCCGGCCTGGCCTGGCTCGTCCTGTTCGCGTTGAGTGTCCATGCCGGCCTCTGAGACGGCAACGGCACCGGCGCCGCTCCGGGTGCACACCACCGCGACGGTCCTGAGGGGCTGGGGCGGCGGCGACGGCGCCGCGGTGCAGCTGGCCCGCCCGACCGCGCGCGACGAGCTGGACGCCGCCCTCGAGCAGGCGCGCGCGGCCGGTGGCGCCATCGCCCGTGGCATGGGCCGGAGCTACGGCGACGCCGCCCAGCTGTCGCGCCACGTCGTGATCGACACGACCGGACTGAAGGGCTTCGAGCTCGACCCGCGGCGGGGCACCGTCACGGCGCAGGCCGGAGTGACCTTGATGGAGCTGCTCGAGGCGCTGGTGCCTCGCGGCTGGATGGTACCCGTGGTCCCGGGCACCCAGCACGTAACCGTGGCGGGGGCCATCGCCAGCGACATCCACGGCAAGAACCATGGCGTGGCCGGAACCTTCGGCGTCCACGTCGAGGAACTGGGATTGCTGACCTCCTCGGGGGAGGTGCTCGAGCTGGCGCCCGGCGCGCCGGACGGCATCTTCGAGGCCACGCTGGGCGGCATGGGTCTGACCGGGGTGATCCTGTGGGCCCGGGTCAGGCTGCGGGCGGTCACGAGCGCGCTGCTCTCGGTGGACACCGACCGGGTCGACGGGCTCGACGACGCGCTGGCTGCGCTGAGGGCGCCGGGGGGGCCGCATCGTGTCGCCTGGCTCGACCTGCTCGGCCCCCGGCCCGGGCGCGGTGTGGTCACCCGCGCCGAGCACGTCGAGCGCTCCGCGGTGCCGCCCGGTGATCCCGGCGCCGCCACGGTGAGAGCCCGCGCGACGGTTCCCGCCCGCTGGCCCCAGGGCCTTCTCCGCGCGAGCACGATTCGTGCCTTCAACGAACTCCGCTTTCGGGGCGCTCCGCAGCGCCAGCGGGAACACCTCGAGAGCATCGGGGCCCACATGTTTCCCCTCGACGCCCTGGTTGCGTGGCCGCGGCTCTACGGCCGCCGCGGCTTCGTGCAGTACCAGCTGGTCGTCCCCTTCGGCGAGGAACGCGCGCTTCACAGAGTGATCGAGCGGCTGGCGTGGGCTCGCGTGCCCTGCTTCCTCGCCGTGCTCAAGGACTTCGGCGCGGCCAACGCGGCGCCCCTGTCATTCCCCATCGAGGGGTGGACGCTGGCGCTCGACCTCCCTCGGGCCGCCCCGGGGCTGGCCGTGCTCCTCGACTCCTTCGACGATCTCGTGGCCGCCGCGGGTGGCCGCGTCTACCTGGCCAAGGACTCGAGGATGCGACCCGGGGCTCTCGAAGCGATGTATCCCCGCCTGTCCGAATGGCGCGCTGCGCGCGACCGCGTCGATCCCGACGGTCTGTGGCGCTCGGACCTCGCGCTGCGAACCGGGCTGCTGGGGGGCGATCGGTGAGCACCTCGGAGCGCCGCCGCGTGCTGCTGATCGGTGGCACCTCCGAGATCGGACAGGCGATCGTCCGCCGGTTGGCCTTCGAGTCGCCGGTGCGCCCGTACCTCCTGGGGCGCGATCGCGACCGCGTCGAGGCCGCGCTGCGTGACCTGGAGCGCAGCGGCTGCGCCGATGGCGAGGCGGACGTGCTCGACGCCGATGATCTCAGCTCGCATCGCGAGGTGCTCGAGCGTGCCTTCGAGCGGCTCGGAGGAGTTGACGTCGCTGTGCTGGCGGTGGGCGTCCTGGGGGCGCAGGACGGCCTCGACGCCGATCCCGCGGAGGCCCTGGAGGTCATGCGGGTCGATTTCGTCGGGTCGGGCTCCCTCCTGCTGGAGTGCATGCGGCTGATGCGAGAGCGCCGGCACGGCACGCTCGTGGTCCTCTCGAGCGTTGCCGGCGAGCGGCCCCGGGCCGGCAACGCCATCTACGGGGCGGCCAAGGCCGGCCTCGACGCCCTGGCGCAGGGCCTCGCCGACGCCGAGACGGGAAGCGGCGTGCGCGTGCTCGTGGTGCGCCCCGGCTTCGTCCACACCCGGATGACGGCTGGGCTGGAACCGGCGCCCTTCGCCACCACGCCCGAGGCGGTGGCCGACACCACCGTGCGCGCGCTGGCCGGCCGGGCCCACACGGTGTGGGTCCCCGGCACCCTGAGGCTGGTGTTCGCGGTGCTGCGGCACCTCCCGAGATCCCTGTACAGGAGGCTGCCCCTATGAGACGCGATGTCCTGCTGGTCGATCTGGCAATCGCGGTGGCGCTCGCCGTGCTGGTGCTGATCATCACCCCCGGGCTCGCCGTGGTGGCGATCCTCGCCCTGATCGTGCTCGTGGTCTGCGCGGTGAGCTTCGCCATCGACTCGCGCCGGCGCGCCGCCCGAGGGCGCCGTCCGCGCCGCCCGCCGCCTGGCGCCACCGCGACCCGGCGACCACCGCCGCGCCGTCCGCCGCCGCCTCGTCCAGGAGGTACCGGGCGCCCGAGCGCAGGTAATCCCAGGAGGCCCTCCGGCGGGCGATGACCCGCCCGGGGTCCTCAGCAAGGCAACGATTCGCGTTCTCGCGCTACCCCGGGGCGGCCGCGCTGGGTTCGCTCTATGTGATCAGGCTCCGCGACGAGTGCGCTGCGGTTACCACCGTCACCGGGAGACCGAGCGCCTCAAGTCGCGATGGCACGTCCCGGCGCAGCCAATGTGACACCCGCTGTGGAAGTGTCGAGACGATTACCTCGTCGACGTGGGTCGTGGCCAGGAACTGACGTACTGCCTCGACTGGATCCGAGTCGCCGATCACGGGGTCGACGCGCCTGCCGGCCGCGGTCTCGAGGAGCGGTATGGCGAGCTCAACGGCCAGCTCAGCTTCCTCGGTGTCCGGATCCCAGTAAGGCCGAGGGACGAGCAGCGTGATCCTGCATGGGCCGGCTCGGGCCCTGCGGCGCACCGCGGCAAGCAGCAGCGGCGTCGCCGCCGTGCGATGCGCAACCACGAGGACGTGTGGCTCGGGTTCGGCCACCACGCCATCGTACCGCTCCATTCCGGCGCTCGTTGGACACGCGACCAGTAGACGGCTCCCGACGGGCGGCCGCCTCCGACCCGGCCGGTAATCGAGGCGAAGCTCTGAGCCGCCTCAGCGCGCCGCCACCGTGAAGAAGTCCCGGCTGTAGGGCGTCAGCAGCTGCCCCGCGATCCCGGGCTGGTCAGGCAACACCTGGACAGGCGCGAGCGGTCCGACGCCGTGGCGGTGCCCGTACAGGTACCCGGCCACCCACTGCGGATTGATGTCGAGCTCGACGGCTCTCAATACGCGGGCGCCGAGCAGGGCGCCGGCCAGCGTCGAGGGCGTCAGATGCTCTCCTCCGGCCCAGATGAGGCGCCCGTGGGCCGTGATGCCGAGGGCCGAGCGGGCCGGGTCGCTGACTCCGCCGAGCGTGGCGCCCCAGCAACTCGGGCAGTCGGCGTTGGCGGCGGGCGCGCCCTTGTCGATCAGGAGATTCAGGTTCTGGCGCACCGAGACCGCCGTCTTGCCGGGCGCAGGCACGCCCTGGTGCCACGAGCCGATGTCGGTCGTGCCATCGGAGTAGCTGACGATCGAGCCGAGACCGTCGCGAAGCGGCACCGCGACCTTTCCATAAGACATGAATCCGCCCGCGCCCGTACTGAGCCGGAATCCCCCGTTGAACGCCGCGATCAGGTGCCGCCGTTCGATCCCGGTGATCGCGGGCCCGTAGCGCCAGCCCTCCGTGCCGGCGTCGATCGTGCCGGAGTGGAGCGTCAGCTTCGCCAGGCGCTGGTCGAAGGACAGCAGCGACACGCCGGACGGCGAGTGGGCGACCCACGCGGCGGTCTGGCCCTGCCAGCGCGAGGCCGGGACGAAGTTGGTGGGCGAGGTTGCCGTCGCGCCGTGCAGAAGCTGCGGGTAGGGCGGAAAAACGGGCTTCGGCCGCGGGGGTGGAGCGGTGGCGGTCCGGCTCGCTGTACTCGTATTCGCGCTGCCAGTCGAGCTGGTGCTGCCGGACCCGCCGGTCTTGACGATCACCGAGCTCGTGCTCGCGCCCGAGCTGCCCCCGCAGGCCGCGAGTCCCAACGCGGCGGTGGCGGCCGCCACCACGCCAGCCGCCCGTATCACCTTTGCTCGGACTCGAGTTCTGGGAGAAATTCCGCGGACCATGACGGGCATGGTCCCATCCGGGGCAGCGTTCGTATCTGACTCATGGTGGCCTCAGGATCGAGGCCGGCCGGTAGAAGAAGGTAAGGGTGGGGTGAGAAAGCTCTAAGCCGGTCGGCCGGTCGGCCGGTCAGCCGCTCAGCCGCTCAGCCGAACAGCTTCGGCGCCCGGGCCAGCATCCGTAGCTTGCCGGTGGGCCTGACCTTGCCGGTGAGCAGCGAGCGCCATGGTTCGCTGCGCCCGGCCGTGAGGTCGAGCCAGTCCTCGAACCGGCAGTGGAAGGTGAGGTCGGGATTCAGGCTCCGGCCGGGCGCAACGGTGCTCGCCCCGTTGTCGATTCGCAGGTGCCACGGCTCCGCGTCGCGGAAGTCCCACTGGATCGTCGCGCCGGGGGCGACCGACGTATCGATCGTACGGCGCAGCCCGTCGAACAGCATCTCGGTGGCCTCGGCGCTCGGCGCCACCGGGCTGCCCGGCTCGCCCAGGTATCCAGCGCGCAGCAGAGTGAGCGCGCGCCGGGCGCGCTCCTTCGGCGGGAGGTCGAACGGCAGACCCACGCGCATCTTCTCCGGACGCAGGCCGGCGGCGCGCAGGCGCCCATCGAGCGCATCCGCGCCGTGCGTGTAGATGTCCTCGAGCGTGAAACCGAACGACGTGACGTAGCGCTCATCCCAGCCCGGGGGAACAAACACCGCGGTGGTGAACGGAAGGATCTCCCGCAGCAGCTCCTCGATGGCCGGCTCGCAGTCGGAGTCTTCTCGCACCAGGTCGGCGAGCATCTTGACGCCGAAGGCGATGTGGCGCTGCTCGTCGCGCGCCACGTTGTGGACGCCCTCGCGAAGGCCGGGCAGGATCCCGCGCTTGGCCAGCGACTCGTCGATGAAATGCTGTCCGGGCTGGGCCAGCGAGGCCTCGATGATCAGGTGATAGAGCGCGATGGCCTGGGCGAGCTTCGGGCGCGAGCGGTCCCGGCGCAGCTCGTCGGCCATCT
>DASYID010000127.1:0-19649 GCA_036252775.1 Solirubrobacteraceae bacterium | reverse complement strand
CTGGCGGGTGCGGGTGGAGCGCTTTGAGGACTCCACCGACATGTGCTCGCTGGTCAACGCCAAGTCGGGTGGCTGCGCTCAGGACTGCGGCTTCTGCGCCCAGTCGCGCTTCGCCGAGGCCGAGACGCCGATGCACGCGATGATGGACCCCGAGCAGATCCTCGAGCACGCCCGGGCGGCCGAGGCGGCCGGCGCGCACCGCTTCTGCATGGTCACCCAGGGCCAGGGCCTGTCCAAGCGCGACTTCGACAAGATCCTGGCGGGTGCCCGGCTGGTGGCCGAGCACACCAACCTCAAGCGCTGCGCCTCGGTCGGGCACATCTCTACCCAGCGCGCCCAGGCGCTGCGCGAGGCGGGCATTCAGCGCGTGCACCACAACGTCGAGTCGGCCTCCAGCTATTACCCGGAGGTCTCCAGCACCGTCCGCTACGAGGGGCGCCTGCGCACCATCGAGGCGGTCCGCGAGGCGGGGCTGGAGACCTGCGTCGGAGGGATCCTCAACCTGGGCGAGTCCCGCGAGCAGCGCGTGGAGATGGCCTTCGAGCTGGCCGAGATCGATCCCACCAGCGTGCCCATCAACCTGCTCAACCCCCGACCCGGGACCAAGTTCGGCGACCGCGAGTACATGGACCCGTGGGAGGCGGTCAAGTGGATCGCCATCTTCCGGCTGATCCTGCCCGAGGCCCTGTTCCGCCTCTGCGGCGGGCGCGTGGAGAACATCGCCGAGCTTCAGCAGCTGGCGGTCCGGGCCGGCATCAACGGCGTCATGATGGGCAACTTCCTCACCACCCTGGGCAACACGCCCGAGGAGGATCGCGCCATGTTCGAGGAGCTCGGCCTCAACGTGGCCCGCCAGCCCGACAACGGCTCCAACCCCCGTCCCGACAACCGGTCGGGCTGGCTGGAGGGCGCCACGCCCGACGTGGTGGAGGACTTCCTGGACGCCGCCACCCCGGCCGGACCCGTTGGGCTGGAGGTGCGCCTGTGGGACCCCTCCACCCAGCTGCGCTTCCAGCGCAAGGCCAGCGTGCCGCCCCGTCCCGACGGCGCTCCCAACCGCGCCGCGGCGTCGCTGGACTAGGACGCGGCGGGGCCGAGGCGCGGGCGTGACCGACGACGTGCAGCGGTGTCTGGCCGAGCTGGCCGAGCAGGGCCTGTACCGGCGCCTGCGCGTGATCTCGGGCCCTCAGGGCCCGCATGTTCTGCTTGACGAGTCCCCCGTGCTGCTGCTGTGCTCCAACAACTACCTGGGCCTGGCCAATCACCCGCAGGTCTGCGCGGCGGCGGCGGAGGCGGCCGAGCGCTGGGGGGTCGGCGCCGGGGCGTCGCGGCTGGTGTCGGGCACGATGACCATTCACCGCGCGCTGGAGGAGCGCCTGGCCGCGTTTGAGCACAGCGACGCGTGCGTGCTCTTCGGCTCGGGCTACCTGGCCAACCTCGGCGTCATTGGCACCCTGGCCGGCCCCGGGGACGTGGTCCTGTCCGATGCGCTGAACCACGCCTCGATCATCGACGGGTGCCGCCTGGCCCGCGCCCAGACGTTCGTCTATGACCACTGCGACCTCGAGCATCTGGAGTGGGGGCTGCGCACGACGGCCGGCGATCGGCGGCTGATCGTCACCGACTCGGTCTTCTCCATGGACGGCGACGTCGCTCCGCTGGCGGCCATCGTCGAGCTCGCGCGGCGCCACGGCGCGCGGGTGGTCGTCGACGAGGCCCACGCCACCGGCGTCCTGGGCCCGGGCGGGCGGGGCGCGGTGGCCGAGGCGGGCCTGCAGGGCGAGGTCGACGTGGTGGTCGGCACCCTGGGCAAGGCGCTGGGCTCCTACGGCGCCTACGCCTGCTGTGACCGCCCGATGGCCGAGCTGCTGATCAACCGCGCGCGCTCGCTGATCTTCTCCACCGCGCTGCCCCCGCCCGCCGTGGCGGGCGCTCTGGCGGCGGTCGACCTGCTGGAGTCCGAGCCCGAACGCGTGCGGGATCTCGGCGCCAACTCGCGCACGCTGCGAGACGCGCTGGGTCGCGAGGGCTTCCAGGTCCCGTGGTCGACGACGCAGATCGTTCCTCTGGTGGTCGGTGACGCCAGCCGGGCGGTGGCCATGTGCGAGGCGGCCCTGGAGGGCGGCGTCTTCGCCCAGGCGATCCGGCCGCCCACGGTGGCCGAGGGGACCTCCCGGCTGCGCCTGGCCGTGATGTCCACCCACTCCCCGGCCGAGCTGCGCGAGGCGGCCGTGGTCCTTGGACGGGCGGCGCTGCGCGTCGGCTTCCGCCCCCACACCGGCCTGCTCGCCGGAGCTCCGCGCGCCGCCTGACCGTGGCCTCAAGCGCCATGTTCGGCTGCCTGGTCACCGCCACCGACACCGGTGTCGGCAAGACGGTGCTCAGCGGCGCGCTCGCCGCCGCCCTGCGAGCGCAGGGGCTGTCCGTGGCGGCGTTCAAACCGGTGCTCACCGGCGCCGACGAGCCCCCCGGCCAGTGGCCGGCCGACGATGAGCTGCTGGCGTCGGTCACCGGCCAGGCCCCAGAGCAGGTGTGCCCTTCCCGACTGGGACCCGCGGTCTCGCCGCATCTGGCGGCGGCCCTCGCCGGCACGGTGATCGAGCCCGCCTCCCTGCTGCGCGCGGCCCGCCAGGCTGGGCGCGACCGCGACGCTCTGGTGGTCGAGGGAGTGGGAGGGCTGCTGGTGCCGCTCACGCCCGAGTACTTGGTGCGCGACTTCGCGGGCGCCCTGGGCCTGCCGCTGGTGATCGCCGCCCGCCCCGGCCTGGGGACGATCAACCACACCCTGTTGACCGTCGAGGCGGCCCGGTCCGCGCAGCTGACGGTCAGCGCGGTGGTGCTGACGCCCTGGCCGGCCCAGCCCGACGCGATGCTCGAGTCAAACCGCGCCACGATCGCGCGTCTGGGGGAGGTCGAGGTGGCCACGCTCGGACCGATTGCGGCCCGCACACCCGAGGCCCTGGCGGCGGCGGGAGCACAGCTGGAGGCGAGGGGCTGGATGGGTTCCGACCGTGCGCAGCTCTAGCGTGCCGGCCGTGGACGCCACCGGGCCTGCCGCCGACAGCGCCTCGCTGGCCGAGCTCGACCGTCGGCTGTTGTGGCACCCGTTCACCCAGCAGCGCGGGTGGCAGCAGGAGCCGGCGATCCTGATCGAGCGGGCCCGGGGCACGACCCTGTTCGACACCGAGGGCCGCGCCTACATCGACGGTGTCTCCTCGCTGTGGTGCAACGTGCATGGTCACGGTCACCCGGTCATCGACGCGGCCGTGCGCGATCAGCTCGGTCGCGTCGCGCACTCCACCATGCTCGGCCTTTCCCACCCGCCGGCCGTGCGCCTGGCCAAGCGCCTGCTCGAGGTCGCCCCCGCCGGCCTCAGCCGGGTCTTCTACTCAGACAACGGCTCCACCGCGGTGGAGATCGCGTTGAAGATGGCCTTTCAGTTCTGGGCCCAGCGGCGTGGCCGCTCAGGCTCAGAGCGCGAGCGAACGGGGTTCATCCACCTCAGAAACGCCTATCACGGAGACACCGTCGGCTCGGTGTCGGTCGGGGGCATCGACCTGTTTCACCAGCTCTACCGGCCCCTGCTGTTCGACAGCTGGCAGGCCGAGCCCGGTGATGTGGCCGACATGGAGCGCCTGCTCGCGTGTCACGCCGACGCCGTCGCCGCCGTCGTGGTCGAGCCGCTGGTCCAGGGAGCGGCCGGCATCCTGGTGCACCCCCCCGGATACCTGCGGGCGGTGCGCGAGCTGTGCGACCGTCACGACGTGCTGTTGATCTGCGACGAGGTGGCCACCGGCTTCGGGCGCACGGGGACCATGTTCGCCTGCCAGCAGGAGGACGTGGCGCCTGATCTCATGTGCGTGGCCAAGGGGCTGACGGGCGGCTACCTGCCCCTGGCCGCCACCCTGACCACCGAGCGCATCTACGAGGGCTTCCTGGGTGAGCACGAGGAGTTTCGCACCTTCTTTCACGGCCACACCTACACCGGAAACCCGCTCGCCTGTGCCGCCGCGCTGGCCACGCTCGAGCTGTTTGACAGCGAGCGCACGCTGGAGCGCGTGCGGGAGACCAGCGCGCTGTTCGGCGCTCTGCTGGCCGAGCGGATCGAGCCCCTGGACACGGTGCGCGAGGTTCGCCGCCTGGGGATGATGTGCGGCATCGAGCTGGTGGCGTTCGAGCTCGCCCAGCGCATGTCTCACCAGGTCACGCTCGCGGCGCGCCGGCGCGGGGCGATCATCCGGCCGCTCGGCGACGTGCTGGTGCTGATGCCGCCGCTGAGCATCACCGCCGCGGAGCTGGATCGCCTGGTCTCGGTTACCGCCGAAGCAATCTCCGAGGCGACGGCGCCTTCAGCGTTGCCCCGCGCCGCCTGAACGCCCTCGGCAGACCGCCGAGCCCGTCACCCGAACGCAGCGCCCGCACGCCCGCGGCCGTGGCGAGCACCGCCGGCAGGAGCTTGGCCACCGCCCCCAGCAGCCGCGCCGGGCGGTCGGGATCGGGGATGGCCACGAAGCGCGTGCCCTCCGGTCCGGTGTCCAGGTAGCCCACCGGCGTGGCCTCCAAGAAGCCGCCCCCGCCGCCCCCGGTTCCCAGGCCGGCGTCATCCTCGCCCTGCCCGCTGCCGAACCCCCCGCCCCCCGCCACGCGCATCCGAGACACCGGGATCATCACGCGGTCCCCCGACCGCACCTGATCGCCGAAGCACAGCCGGGCCCCGCTGATGTCGGCCAGCAGCCGGCGCACCGAAAACAGCCGCGGCTCCTCGACGCCAGGCCGCTGGTCGGGCTTGTCCTTGTCCTTGGCCATCGGTGCGGTTCGGTCCGGGTGCCTAGTGTTCCGGGTGAGAGGACACTAGTCCTCGTAGGGCGTGAAGTCGCGCTTGCGCGCCCCGCACACCGGGCAGAACCAGGTGTCGGGGATGTCAGCAAACGCGGTCCCCGGCGGGATGCCCCCATCGGGGTCGCCGTCCTCGGGGTCATAGATGAACCCGCACGACTCGCAGATCCAGCGCTGGACGGTGGCCTGGCTCACAGGCTCGAACCTTATCCGGGCGCGAGGCCCTAGGGTGCGCCCATGGACCGCGACGCCGTCCCCCCCAACCAGGACCCGGCGCCCGACGCGGGGGTCCCCAACACCGGCGGCGAGACGCTCAACCCGGGCGACGAGACCGTGCCCCGTCAGGCGGCGACGATCATCCTGCTGCGCGGCGGGGCTGCGGGCCTGGAGCTGCTGCTGGTCAAGCGCAATCCCGAGGCCCGCTTCATGGGCGGGGTATGGGTGTTCCCCGGTGGCGCGGTGGACGCCGGCGAGGGGGAGGGCGACCTGGCCCACCGGGCGGCCGCGGTACGCGAGCTCGAGGAGGAGGCGGCGGTCACGCTGGCCGACCCCGCTGCGCTGGTCAAGTTCTCGCGCTGGATCACCCCGGCTGAGGTCAAGGTCCGCTTCGACACCCACTTCTTCCTGGCCGAGCTGCCCGCCGGCCAGGAGCCCCGCATCGACGGCTCGGAGTGCGTGGACCTCGGCTGGTTCTCCCCCACGCAGGCACTGGAGGCCCACCGCGCCGGACGCATCCTGCTCGTCTTCCCCACCATCAAGCACCTCGAGCAGCTGGGCGCCTTCGGTTCGGCGGCGGAACTGCTCGAGCATGCCCGCCACCGCGATGTCCAACCGGTGCAACCGCGGGTGGTGGTGTCGGGTGAGACCGCCCGGGTCCTGCTCCCCGGCGAGCCAGGATACGAGCAGGTTCCCGACCGGTAGGGTTGCCCACGATGCCCCCAGCGGCCCGCACCGGACTGACCGTGGCTGTCACCGGACCCACCGGGGAGATCGGTCGCGCCGTGCTGCGGGCCCTGGACCGCACCCGCGAGGTCGGGCGCATCCTGGGCATGGCCCGGCGCCCGTTCGACCCCTCCGCGCTGGGCCTGAGCAAGGTTCAGTACCGCCAGGGCGACGTTCTGGACCGCGACTCCGTCGATGCCCTGGTGGCCGGCGCAGACGTGGTCGTGCACCTGGCCTTCATCATCATCGGTGACACGCAGCAGAGCTCGAGCATCAACCTGCGTGGCTCGGAGAACGTGTTCTCGGCGGCTGCCGGCGCCCGGGTCAAGCGTCTGGTCTACGCCTCCTCGGTGGCGGCCTACGGATTTCACGACGACAACCCGGCGGTCCTGACCGAGGACGTCCCCGCTCGCGGGACCGACGCGCACTACTACTCGGCTCAGAAGGCGGAGGTCGAGAAGCTGCTGGCGGGGGTGTTGGAGGGGACGACCACCGAGGCCTACGTGTTTCGACCCTGCATCGTGGCCGGCCCCGAGGCCCGGATGATGATCGACTCGATTCCCTACATCCAGCTCTCCGAGCGGATGCCGGGCGCGGTGCGCCGCCTGTTCGAGGTCGTGCCGGTGCTCAAGCCGGTGCTGCCCGACAACGGCGTCCCCTTCCAGCTCGTCCACCACGACGACGTGGCGAGCGCCTTCAAGGCCGCCGTGCTCGGTCGCGGCACGCCGGGGATCTACAACCTGGCCGCGCCCGGCGAGCTGACGATGTCCGACCTGGCCCGCGAGCTGGGCTGGTACAGCGTGCCGGTGCCGGAGCTGGCGGTCGACGCGACCGCCCAGATCGTCGCGCGCCTGCCGTTCATGCCCGCCGAGGCGAGCTGGATCGAGGCCTTTCGCACTCCGGTGATCATGGACTGCGCCCGCGCTCGCCGCGAGCTGCGCTGGCGTCCCCGTCACGACGCCCATGAGACCCTGGCTCAGGTGGTCGCCGCCTCGCGCGAGGACCTCGACGCGGCGGGCCAGGCGCGGGTGGGAGTCGGCGCTGCCGGCTGACCCGGTGGGCCTGCCACCGTTTGCGCCCCACCCCACCGACGCCCGGCTGCTGGAGGGACGTCGGGCGCTGGTGACCGGTGGGGACTCGGGAATCGGCCAGGGGATCTGCTTTGAGCTGGCCGCCCACGGGGCCTCGGTGGCGATCAACTACGTGGAAGCTCCCGACACCGCCGAGGCGATGGCCCGTGCCATCTGCGCCCAGGGCGGCTCGGCGCTGGCCGTGGCCATGGACGTGGCCCGCGAGGACCAGGTGATCGCCGCCTTCGCTCAGGCCGAGCAGGCCCTGGGGGGCCTGGATCTGCTGGTCAACAACGCCGGCCTGGAGCATCCCTACGAGCTGACCGAGATGCCGCTCGAGGCGTGGCAGAAGGTCATCGACGTCAACCTCACCGGCGCGTTTCTGTGCGCCCGCGAAGCGGTCCGGATCATGCGGGCCGCCCAGCGCCCGGGCGCGATCGTCAACATCTCGAGCGTCCACGAGCAGATCCCGTGGGAGCGCTTCTCCCACTACTGCGCGTCCAAGGGCGGCATGAAGCTGTTCGCCCAGTCGATCGCCCGCGAGCTGGCGCCCCACGGGATACGCGTCGTCTCGGTCGCCCCGGGCGCGATCGCCACGCCCATCAACGCGGCGGTGCTGGCCGACGAGAAGGCCCGACGCGAGGTCGAGGCCGAGATTCCGCTGGGTCGCTGGGGCGAGGTCTCAGACGTGGCCCGGGCCGTCGCCTGGGTCGCCTCCGAGCAGGCCGGCTATGTGGTGGGCTCGACCCTGTTCGTCGACGGCGGGATGACGCTGTACCCGCGCTTCGTCTGAGGCGGTGTGGGAGGCGGCGCTGAGCCGCCAGCCGAGCCCTACCCGCCGCCGTAGGTGATCAGCAGGTCGGTGACCACGCCGGTCATGAACCCGATCCCGAGCAGGTAGAGCCCAAGCTCGCGGTGTCCGTAACGGCGCATGCTCTGCCAGACCTCGCCGATCACGTACAGGATCGCCCCCCCGGCCAGCGCGTAGAAGGCCAGCTCCAGCGGCTGAGAGGTGACGTTGTATCCGAGCAGCGAGCCGACGAACGTGGGCCCTCCGCCGATCAGCCCCACCAGGCCCAGCCATCGCCACGACGGCCGCACATCGCCCAGGGGCCCGACGATGCCAAAGCCCTCGGTCGCGTTGTGCAGCGCGAAGCCGATGATCAGCACCGTGGCCAGGCTGATGGCGCCTGTCCGGGCCGACACGCCGATGGCCAGCCCCTCGGCGAAGTTGTGCAGGCCGATGGCGACGGCGATGGTCAGACCCCGACGCAGGGCGTGTCGGCGCGCCGCCTCGGCCTCAGCGACCAGCGGCGCGGCCTCCTCCGGCAGTGTCGCCGTCGCCCCCCCGGCCATCGGCGGGCCCGCCGGCCCGGCCGGGCGCAGGCGGCGTTCGAGCACGGCCAGCCCGGCGCTGCCGGCCATGAAGCTCGCGCCGAGCAGGGCGGTCAGCCCGGCCGTTTCCAGGACATCTCCGTGGTGCTCCTTGAGCCGGGTTACCGAGTCGCCCAGGATGATCAGGGCATGCTGAAGCACATCGACGAAGATGAACGCGAGGATCCCGACCGAGAACATGGCCAGGGCCACGCGGGCGCGGACGCTGACCCGCTGTAGCCGGCCCAGGGGCAACCCCAGGTAGATGGTCAATCCGGCGAGCGCGCCGAGGGCGATCGTCTGGCTAAATGACACGGGACTCCGGGCGAGGTGGGGAAATCGGTCTTAGGGAACCCTAACTCGTCCCAAGCCCAACGCTACCAGACCCTCCTGGGCGCCCAGAGCCCCCGCCGCCGCACCGGCCGCCACCCACCGCCCGCTTCCGAGGGCGCCCACGCGGGAGCTCCCGGAGGGCGCGAGCGGAACTTTGGCGTTCATCAGGCGTTTGCAGGGGAGCCGAGAGTCCGCCGCCCGGAGCGGTTAGAGTCCCGGCCAGGAAGCCGGTGTGGAAGCCTCCACCCTCCCAGCCCCGGTAGCGCTCGGCCGGATCTCGGTCTCCGGACCTCTGCTGCGGCTGCGATCCGACGAGCAGCTCGTCGAGATGTTCCGAGCCGGCAGCGATGACGCGTTTCGAGTCATCCACGATCGCTACCGCCAACGGCTGTTCGCCTACATGCGCCAGATGCTGGGAGGCTCGCGCCAGGATGCCGAGGACGCGCTGCAGGACGTCTTCATCCGAGCCTACGCCTCGCTGCGTGCCAATGGCCGTCCGATCTCGCTGCGCGCCTGGTTGTACCGCGTGGCCCATAACCGCTGCATCGATCAGCTGCGCCGTCCCGCGCCCGCTCCCGCCGAGGTCCTCGAGGTCTCCCGTGCCCCCCTGCAGGACCCGCTGCTGGAGACCGAGCGGCGCGAGGATCTGCGCCGCCTGGTCAGCGACATTCGCGACCTGCCCGATCAGCAGCGCTCGGCGCTGCTGATGCGCGAGATGCAGGGCATGAGCTACCTCGAGCTCGGCGAGGCGCTGGGGGTCACCGTCCCGGCGGTGAAGTCGCTGCTGGTGCGGGCCCGCATGGGCCTGGTCGAGGCGGCCGAGGCCCGCGACACGGCGTGCGTGGACATCCGTGAGGACCTCGTGCTGGCCACCGGCCGTGGCGTGCGCATGAGCGGACGGGTGCGCCGGCACATGCGTGAGTGCAATGGCTGCCGTGAGTACCGGGCGCAGATTCGCGGCGTCCGGCGCAGCTTTGGCGCCCTCTCACCCGGGGCGGGCCCGTTCGGTCTGCTGGCCAAGCTCAGCCTCGGGAGCTCGGGCGCCGCCGGGGGCGGCGCGCTGCTGGGCGGAGGAAGCGTGGCCGCCGTGACCGCCACCAAGATCGCCGTGCTGGTGTGCTGTGCCGCGGTGTTCACCGGCGGCGCGCTTGAAATCAAGAGCGAAGGCGCCCCCGCCCCCGCTGGCACCCACCACTCCCGGGTGACCGCAACACAACCCGGACTGGCATCGGCGGCGGCAGCCGTGTCGCCCGGGCTCGCCCCCCTGCTCTCACAGCTCACCGGCGTGGTCGACGGTTCCACCGCGCGCCACAGCTCGCGCGGGCACTCCACGGCCACCGCGATCGACGAGGTCATCGACCCCGACCCCGACCTGTTCGCCACGCCGCCCCCCAGCACCGCCAGCGGCAGGGATGGCGTGGCCGGCAACGGTGAAACCGTCAAGCCCCGGCCGGCCTCGGACCCGAGCGCGTCGTCGCTCAGCGGCGTCATCGACCCGCGCCCCGCCGGTCAGGGCCCCGGCCTGCCGGTGTCTGGGTCCCGGCCCGATGGCTCCTCCGCCTCCACGGGCTCGCCGGACTCCTCGAGCTCCACCGCCCCCGGCAGCGGCTCGGGCTCTTCGTCGGGGGCGGCCGCTTCCTCCCCCAGCGGATCAGGATCGAGCTCGTCGGCCTCGGGATCGCCGGGCGGCCCCTCCGCCAGCGCGAGCTCAGCGGGTCCCGCCGGCCCATCCGCCGCGGCCGGGTCCTCGAGCAGTGCTCCCGCACCCACGTCGGCCGGGCACGGTTCCTAGCGGCGGTAGTCGGGGGCGCCCGGGGGCGGCCAGGGGGGACGCTGGACCCCGTCGGGCAGCCGACCCTCCTGCTCGAGCTTGTCCAGGTGGGCGGCCAGCGTCAGGGCGGCGGCCGGGCGCAGGTTCGCCTCCACCTCTGACCACGCGGCGTCCAGCAGCGCCTCGACGCTGCGGCACCCGTCGGCCAGCGCCTCCAGGACCCGTCGCTCTCGCTGCAGACGATGGTCGATGTAGCCCTGAAGCCAGGCCCGTGGCTCTCGGACCGGGGGGCCGTGACCGGGATAGAGCACCTCGAGGGCCAGCTGGGCGAGCCGCTGTAGGGCGGCCAGATAGGCGGCCATGGCCCCCGGGTCGGGGGCGATGAAGACGCTGCCCTCCCCCAGCACGGCATCCCCGGTGAAGCAGACGTGACCCGCCAGGAAGGCCAGGTGATCCTGCGCGTGTCCGGGAGTGGCGAGGGCCACCAGCGGGCCCAAGCGCTGCCCGTCTTCCAGGTGCGTCCAGCTGGCTGACGCCGCTTCGCCCGCCGGCCGCTGCGCGGAGCCGACCGGGATCGGGCCCCAGCGCGCCAGGACCGCGTCGGTGGCCTCGCTGTGGTCGGCGTGGCCGTGGGTGAGCACCATGCCACCGAGGCCCCCGCGCCGTCCGATCTCTCGGTCGAGGGCCTGGAGATGGGCGGGGAGCGCGGGCCCGGGATCGACCACGTGGGCGGGGTCGCGCCCAACGATCCACGTGTTGGTGCCCGACAGGGTCAGGGGGCCGGGATTCTGCGCCCGCACCCTCAGCACGTCCAGGTCGGCCGGGCTGGCCACTTACCGCTGGCGTTACTCGCGCGGGCGGGGACAGAGCGCGCCGGCGTCCAGCTCGGCCAGCGTCGCGTGGCCGGTCAGCGCCATGGTCAGGTCCAGCTCGGCCAGCAGGCAGCGCAACACGTGCTCCACCCCGGCCTGTCCGGCCAGGGCCAGGCCCCACACGTAGGGACGGCCGATGCACACGGCGTTCGCGCCCAGGGCCAGGGCCTTGACCACGTCGGCGCTGCTGCGGATGCCGCTGTCCAGCAGCACGGGCAGCTCGTCGCCCACCGCCGCGCGGATCGAGGGCAGCGCGTCCAGGCTGGCGATCGCGCCGTCGACCTGGCGCCCGCCGTGATTGGAGACCACCAGGCCGTCCACCCCGTGCTCCAGCGCGCGGCGGGCGTCGTCGGGGTGCAGGATTCCCTTGAGCAGGATCGGCAAGCCGGTCTGTGCCCGCAGCCACTCCAGGTCAGACCAGGTCACCCCCGGGTTGGGGAACTGGGTGGCCCAGTGGCCGATCGCGGCCACCTGGTCCTCCTCGGGGCTGGACTCGAGCGCCGCCCGGAACGCCGGGTCAGAGAAGTAGTTGGCCACCCCCTCGCCCTTCAGGAACGGCAGGTAGGCCCCCTGCAGGTCGCGCGGGCGCCACGAGAGCAGGAAGTTGTCCAGCGTGACCACCACCGCGCCGTAGCCGGCCTGCTCCGCACGGCCTACCAGGCTGGAGGCCAGGTCCCGGCCGCGGGGCCAGTAGAGCTGAAACCACCGCGACGCCCCGCCCGCCGCTTCGGCTACCTGCTCGATGGTGTGCGAGGCGGCCGTGCTGAGGATGAAGGGCACGTCCAGCCCGGCCGCCGCGCGGGCCACCGCGAGCTCGGCCTCGGGGTGGATAATCGACTGCACGCCGACGGGAGCCAGCATGACCGGCGCCGGCATGGCGACACCGAGCACCGACGTGGCCAGGTCGCGCGCCGAGACGTCCCGTAGCATGCGCGGCACCAGCTCCCAGCGCTCGAAGGCCGAGACGTTCGCCGCCACCGTGCGCTCGACTCCCGCCCCGCCGGCGACGTAACCGAAGGCCTCGGGGCTCAGGCGCTCGCGCGCGGCCGACTCCAGGCCGGCGTAGGTGATCGGCAGCTCCGGGCGCTCGCCCGACAGCGCCCCTTTGCCGTAGATCTCGTACTGGAAGTTGGCGAAGGGAACGACCGCAGGGTCAGGCATGGGCACATCCTTTCACGCGAGCACCGCCTGCACCCCGAGGTCGTTTAGGTGGCCAGCAGCTGCTCCTCCTCGCGCAGGGAACCTAGGAAGGCCTCGACCACGTCGCCATCGAACTGGCTCCCGGCATGGCGCTGGAGCTCGGCTTCGGCCTCCGCGCGCGGCAGCGCGCGCCGGTAGACCCGATCGGCCGTCATCGCCTCAAAGGAGTCAGCGACGGCCAGGATCCTGGCCTCCGTGCCCAGGTCTGAGGCCTCCAGGCCCAGGGGGTAGCCACGTCCGTCGGGACGCTCGTGGTGGGCGAGCACCCAGCCGGAGATGTCGTCAAGGTTCGCGGCGGCGACGATCCGCGACCCCAGCTCGGGGTGCTTGCGCATCTCCTCCCACTCTTGGCCGTTGAGCTTGCCGGGCTTCTGCAGGATCGGATCCGGTACGCCGATCTTGCCGATGTCGTGCAGCAGCCCGGCCAGATGGATGCGCTGGACCCGGGGGCCCTCCAGTCCCAGGGCATGGGCGGCCAGCCGGGCGTAGCGGCCCACCGTCTTTGAGTGCTCGGACGTGGCGCTGTCGCGCAGGTCCAGGGTCTCGGCCAGCACCAACACGGCCGACAGGTGCTCCTCGACCGCCTGGGCACTGGGGTGACCGCGACCGAGCAGGCTCGCGGTGATCTCGGCGTCGAAGATCACCGACCGATCGGCCCCCAGGCGCTTGGCGGTCGCCAGCGCGCGGTCGGCGGCCTCGAGCAGGGCGTCAGCCCCCTGGGCGTGGCGAGGGTAGGCAGCGATGCCGAAGCTGATCGTGCCGGGTGTCAGCTCGCGCTCCAGGGTGCTGCGGGTGCTGCGCCGCAGCCGCTCGGCCAGCAGATAGGCGCCGTGCTCGTCGGTGTCGGGCAGCAGCAGCCCGAACTCCTCGCCACCGATCCGGCCGATCGTGTCCTGCCCGCGACAGCCCGCCTGGGCCGCGGCCGCGACGTGCCGGAGGGCCAGGTCCCCGCCGCGGATACCGTGTCTGCGGTTGAGCTCGCGCAGGTGGTCGAAGTCGCCCACGACCAGGCTGAGCGGGCGATGGGTGCGCTGCGCGCGGGCCAGCTCCTGCTCGGCGCGCTCGGCGAAGGCCGGCGGGCTGAGCAGGCCGGTCAGGCGGTCGTGGACTCCGGCGGGGCGGGCCCGACGGAGTAGCGACCGCACCACGCCCCACCATCGGGCCAGCGGTGATCGCGACGAGCAGTCGTCGGTACCCCTGCCGGACCTCGCGCGTGACACACCGTCTACTTCGACATGGTCCGAGCGCGTGCGGAGCTGGCGGGCCCATACGTACAGGCCCGGGCACCGATCCGGTGCAAATCCTCCCGCGTCTTGCGAAGACATCCGATACGCCGCGGGTCCAAGGCGTCCCTGTAATGTGCACCGACTCCTGGACGCTGGCCCGGCTGCCCGTAGTTCACCCCACGACCAGAAAGGCGAGCGAGGGACATGGACCTGACCTTCTCCGCAGCGGAGACCGACTTCCGCGACGAGCTGCGCCAGTGGCTGGCCGCCAATCCCCCCGGCTCACCGCCAGGCGGCGAGGGCGATGCTCACTACTCGTGGCTGCGCGACTGGCAGCGGCGCATGGCCGAGGGCGGATGGGCCGGAGTCCACTGGCCCCAGGAGTACGGCGGCCGGGGGGCCACCTTGACCCAGTCGGCAATCTTCTTCGAGGAGCTCGGGCGAGCTCGCGCGCCACTGCCCGCCAACGTGCTGGGTCTGCTGCTGGGGGGACCCACCCTGATGGTCTGGGGAACCGACGCCCAGAAGGAGCGCTACCTGCCCCCCATCCTCACCGCCGATGAGATCTGGTGTCAGGGGTTCTCCGAGCCCGAGGCCGGTTCAGATCTCGCGGCGCTGAAGACGCGGGCGGTCAAGGAGGGCGACGAGTGGGTCGTCACCGGGCAGAAGGTGTGGACCAGCGCCGCGCAATACGCCAAGTGGTGCATGCTGGTGGCCCGGACCGACCAGGACGCGCCCAAGCACAAGGGGCTGACCTACTTCCTCATGGACATGGACCAGGAGGAAGTCCAGATCCGTCCACTGCGCCAGATCACCGGCGAGGCCGAGTTCAACGAGCTGTTCATCGAGGGGGCGCGCATCCCTGACGAGAACGTCATCGGCGGCCCCGGCAACGGCTGGAAGGTGGCCCTGACCACGCTGATGAACGAGCGCTCGGGGCTGGCCTTCTTCTTGCAGGTGCGCCTGCGTCAGCTGCTGGATGAGCTGTTTGAGCAGGCGGCGGCCCGTGGGCTGCTCGAGGATCCGGTGGTGGCCGACCGGCTCGGTGAGCTGCACGTCAAGGCCGAGGTCCTGCGGCTGACCGCCTACCGCGGCCTGACGGCGATCGAGAAGTACGGGCAGCCGGGTCCGGAGGGGTCGCTGACCAAGCTGATGTGGTCAGAGACCAACCAGCAGCTGACCCAGCTCGCCGCCGACCTGCTCGGCCCCGAAGCCCTCACCACAGGGTCGCGCTGGAGCTATGAGCTCCTGCGCGCGCGTGGCAACACGATCGAGGGGGGCACGACCGAGATCCTCAAGAACATCGTCGCCGAGCGGGTGCTAGGGCTCCCGCGGATGCGTTAGGAGGCATCGATGAACTTCGATTACACAGACGACCAGCGTGACATCAAGCGCACCGCCCACGACCTGCTGGCCAAGCGCAGCACACCGGAGCGGGTTCGCCAGGCGGCCGAGGCGCGGCGCTACGACGACGAGCTGTGGAGGGAGCTATGCCAGCTGGGTTGGCCGGGGATCGCGGTCAGCGAGCAGCACGGGGGCCAGGGCCTGGGCACGGTCGAGCTCGCGACCCTGCTCGAGGAGCTCGGCTACGCCGTGGCCTGCACGCCCCTGCTCGGCACGGTCAGCGCGGCACTGGTGATCGACCAGGCCGGCTCCGAGGAACAACGCGCCCACTGGCTGCCGAAGCTGTCGAGCGGGGAGGCCCGGGGGGCGCTGGGCGTCCTGGCCGGGGGTGAGGCCCCGATGGTGGCCGATGCCGGCGGTGCTGACGTGGTCGTGCTGGTAGGTGAGGGCGAGGGACAGGTGCTCGACGCAGCGCAGGCCGACATCGAGGTGCTCGAGACGATCGATCCCACCCGCGGCTATGCGCGCGTGCGCGGTTCGGGAGATGCGCTCGCCGGGGATCCGGGGCCTGGGCTCGATCGCGCCACCGTCGCAGTCGCAGCGGAGCTGGTCGGCATCTGCCAACGAGCGCTGGACATGACGCTGGAGTACGTCAAGGACCGCAAGCAGTTCAACACCCCGGTGGGTGCCTACCAGGCGGTCTCCCATCGCTGCGCACAGATGCTGATGAGCACCGAGAGCGCACGTTCGGCCACGCTGTTCGCCGCCTGGACGGCGGACGCCGATCCCGACCGCTTGGCCGAGGGAGCGGCGCTGGCCAAGGCGGCCTCCTCCGACGCCGGACGCGAGGTGACAGCGTCGGCCATCCAGGCCCACGGCGGCATCGGGTTCACCTGGGAGGCCGATGTGCACTGGCTCTACAAGCGAGCCCAACTGGACGCCGCCCTGCTCGGGGGCGCCCGCGCGCACCGAGCGCGGCTGGCGGAGATCGTGGGCCGCCGCCTGACCGCGACCGCCGCCTGAGGCCGGCGCCGAGAGCGGGAGGTAGGGGCGCCTCCGCGCTCGCCGCTAGTGCTTGGCCGGTCCCGGCCCGACCCCGGGCGGGGCGGGCTTGGCCACGACGAACCAGGTGGTGAACGTGGCGACCGCGAGCATCACCGAGACAACCATGATCACGTCGAGCACGTTGACCGGGAGCCGGCCGTCGGTTTCCCGCTTGTGGCTGCGGCCCCCGCGCAGGCTGCGCCGCCACGGCAATATCACCCGGATGGTGGGCGTGCGGCCGGTCAGGCGCTCGTAGCGACGGTGGGTGATGCTGATGGCCTTGCCGATCGCCACACAGGTCAGCACGATCCCGACCAGCATCAGGGCATAGGGGCCCATCGCGGGCTGGGTGCCCTCCTGCAGGTGCGAGGTGATCCACAGCCACAGCGCGGGGTTGGCAATCCACATGGCCAGGCTGCCCAGGATCATCAGGCCGATGAGCGAGGCGCGCACCGCCCGTGAGGGTGGGGGCCCAGGAGGCGCCGGCCTATCGCGCTGACGGGTCGAACCGGAGTGCGCAGGATCCACGGTCACATGCATGACTATCTCACTCCACCGCCCCGCCGCCTCCCAGCCCCCTCCCCCACCTCGGGACAGCTGGCTGTTCGCCCTGTGGCTGGAGCTGCTCGCCCAGGCCGGGCGAGACAACCAGCTGCGGCGGTTGGCCTCCCCGCCCGGGACCTGGCCACCGCCATGATCGCCCTGGACATCGGGCTAGCCGTGCAGCATTACGTCGATCCTGACAGCGTCGAGCTCGAGCTGTACCCAAGGCTCTACGAGACCTTGTTCTCCTCGCTGCAGCCGTGAGCCCTGGCCCCACCAGCGGTCGGTAGGGTGGCTCGACGATGAGCGCCGAGCCTCTCCTGTGTCCCTCCTGCGCCCAGCCCGCGACGCGCACCGAGACCGGCTGGCACTGCCGCAACGAGGCGTGTCCGGAGTTCGGACAGCTGCTCGCCCCCCATGAGGCCCCACCCCATGAGGCCCGACCTGAGCCCCCAGCCAGCGGGCCCTCAACCGAGCTTGTGCCGCCTCGCCCAATCGCACTGGTCACCGGTGCCTCGGCGGGCATCGGTGAGGCCACGGCCCGGCGACTGGCCCATGAGGGCAACTTCCGGCTGGTGCTCGTGGCCCGCCGGGAGCAGCGTCTGCGAGCACTGGCCACCGAGCTGGGGGCCGACTGCAGCTGGGTGGCTATCGACCTGACCGAACCCGCCGCGCCCGGCCGGGTTCGCGGCCATGTCGAAGAGCTCGGAGGCGAACTGAAGCTGCTGGTCAACAACGCCGGTGCCGCCTGGCGAGCTACGTTCGCCGATGGTGGCTGGGAGAACGTCCAGCGCACGATGTCAGTCAACTTCGACGCCGTGGTGCGGCTCACCGAGGCGCTGCTGCCACTCCTGCGCGCCGCGGCGCCCAGCGCGATCGTCAACGTTGCCAGCACCGCGGGTCGCGTCGCCCGGCCTGGCTCGGGGGCCTACTCCGCGAGCAAGTTCGCGCTCATCGGCTGGAGTGACTCACTGCACGCCGAGGAGCGGCCCCATCGGGTCCATGTCGGCCTGGTGCTGCCCGGGTTCATTGCCACGGAGGGCTTCCCGGCCGCCGAGCTGCGGGCCAAGCGGGCCACGCGGTGGATGGTCTCGAGGCCCGACCGCGCGGCCGCCGCGATCATCGACGCCGGAGTGGGACGGCGGGCCGAGCGCTACGTGCCCCGCCCCTACGCAATCCCAGCTGTGCTGCGCGTCCTGGCGCCCGGCCTGGTTCGCCGTGTGCTTGGAGGAGGGGGGGCCGCCACCACGCTCACCACGGCCACGCGCCCAGGCGGCGGCCCGCCGGAGCACTAGCGGCGAGCCGCCAGAGGACTAGCCCCGCGTCCAAACGGCCCGAGCACAAGGAGCTTCCCGCAAATGGCCTTTGTCCATCCACTGCGCGTTCGCTACAACGAATGCGACGCCCAGGGCCATGTCTTTAATGCCAACTACGCGGTCTACTTCGACATCGCGGTGACCGAGCTGTGGCGGGAGGCCCTCGGGTCCTATGGCGCCCTACTGGACCACGGGCTTGACCTGGTCGTGGCCGAGATGGCCCTGCGCTTTCGCGCTCCGGCGCGCTTCGACGACGAGCTGAGCCTGGAGCTGGTCATCACCCGGCTCGGCACCACCTCGACGACCGCCAGGATCGACGTGCGTCGAGGCGAAACGCTGGTCGTCGAGGGCGAGATTCGCCATGTGTTCGTTCGGGAGGGCACGACCGAGAAGGCTCAGATCCCCGACCAGATCCGGACCGTGCTCCAGCGCTACGCCTCCTGAGCGCGGCGGAAGCGTCCACCCCGGAGTCGAGGGGCTCCAGGACCCGCAACGGGCTGCCGATACCCAGACGAAAGCTCGGACGGCCCCCAACCACGCCAGGAGTTCCGCCATGAAGCTTCGAAGCCTGCTCGTTGTGCTCGCGTTCTCGCTGCTGACCGTAGGCACCACCGGCGACGCCTGGGCGCGGGGAAAGCATCACCCGCGTGTCCGCCACCACCGCTCCAGCAGTCATGTCGTCCACCACCGCGTCCGTCATCGACCGGGCACCACCCACCGGACCGGAGACCCGGCCACGGCGCCGAGCTCGGCATCGCGCAGCGTGTTCAGCCAGATCGTCACTGCGATCTCCCAGCAGGCGCCGATCATCGCCCAGCCGGTGCTCGCCCGGGCCGTGGCGGCCGGAACGCTCACGCAGGCTCAGGCAGACACGATCGCCGCCGCTTTATCGCACGCCGGCAACCTCGATGACCTGCGCCATCAGCTCGAGAGGGCCAGCGCCGCCCAACGCCGGGTGCTGCAGGACGTGCTGGCCGCCGTCGGCGCCCAGGCGCCCACCATCGCCCAGCCGATCCTGGCGACCGCCGTGAGCTCCGGCGTGCTCACCCAGGCCCAGGCAGACAAGCTCGCCTCGCTGCTGACCCACCTGGCCGGAGGCGGTTCACCTCCGCCGGTGACGCCTGGGCTGCCTCCCCCGCCGGCCCCCCCGCCAGGACTATCGGCACTCATGCACCAGATCCTGGGGGCAGTCGCTGCGCAGGCACCGAGCATCGCCCAGCCGCTGCTCGCCCAGGCTGTCGCCACGGGAGCGCTCACCCAGGCTCAGGCAGACGCCATTGCCGCGGTCCTGGCCCACGCCGGCAACCTCGACGACCTGCGCCACCAGCTCGAGAACGCCACCGTGGCCCAGCGCGAGGCGCTACACGGCATCCTGGCCGCCGTCGCCGCCCAGGTACCGGGCATCGCTGCGCCGATCCTGGCCGCCGCCGTCAGCTCGGGGGCGCTCACGCAGGCCCAAGCCGACCGGATCGCCTCGCTGCTCAGCCATGCCAGCCTCGGCGCCGGGGCGCCCCGGGCCTAAGAGCGCAGCTCGCGCAGCTCGTCCCAGAGCTCGGCGTCGTGGGTGGGAATCAGCGGCGCGTCGGGGTTCTGCTCGCCGTAGGCGCGCAGCTGGGCCATCGATGACAGAAACTGCGGGTCGTCATAGGTCTTGTAGGGGAGCAGCGACTCACGCAGGCTGCGCCGGGTATAGACCGCATCGCCGGCCAGCAGCGCCTCCCCACGCGCCGTTCGCACCAGCACCGACAGGTGACCGCGTGTGTGGCCGGGCGTGTACA
>DASYID010000126.1:0-20279 GCA_036252775.1 Solirubrobacteraceae bacterium | reverse complement strand
CCGTTGGCGCGCTTTGAGCCACCATGGCTCGCACGGAGGCAGGAAGCGCCATGCTGCGCCCCGCACCTGAGGCTGAAGCGGCGGGGCTCACTGCGGGGCGAGCCCCCCCCGGGCTCGAGCTGCCGGCTCCCCCGTGTGACGCTGCGGCGAGAAGCGGCGTGGCGATGACCCCAGCCCCGAGTAGCGCGGCGACGGGCCAGAGGCGCTTCTCGACCAGGTCTGCCCAGACCGCGGCGGGCCAGCTCATGGAAGCACCCGCGAAGCGCTCGCCACGACCGCGGCCGTACCGGTGGAGGGGCCGGTCGCACCGCCGCGTGTAGCTGCGACCGTTGAGGTACCGGCCGGGGTGGCTGCGGGCCGCAGCGCCGCCACCAACTCCGAAGGCGACTGTCCGGGCGGCAGGCTGTAGGCGGTCACCGCCACCGTTGCCTCCATCTGGCCCGCGCCGCGCTGTGCCGGCGCGAGGTGGACGTCACGCAGGCTCAGCAGCCGACCCCGGACGCGAACGTCGGCGCCCTGAACCGAGGTGTAGTGGTTGACCGCGTCCAGGAATCGCTCCAGGTTCAGGAAGTTCCCCGCGAAGATGAGCGACAGGGCCTGCGCCGGCAGGGACGGCGCCGGGCCGGCCGCCGCCGCGCCGGTCGGCGTGGTCGAAGGCGGCGACGGGGTTGCCGCACCCGAGGTGGGCGCGGCCGCCCCGCCGGTAGCCGCCGGATCTCCCGTCCTGACGCTGCGGAAGTCGACGTGGTTGCGCTGCGCGGTGGCTTCGAGTTGCTGGAGCAGCGCCGGGACCCCCTGGCCACTGGGCACCGCGCGACTGAGCATGCTGACGTCCCGAACGGCGGCGGTGAAGCCGGTGCGCGCCTGCTCGGCGGCGGCGACCCTAGACATCGCGTCCGCTCGGCGCGCCTGGGCAGCCGACAGCTCCTGGCCGGCACGGGTAGCCAGCTGGCGCTGAGGAGCGAGCAGCCCGAACCAGGCCGCGGCCAGCAGCGCCGCCACCCCGAGCGCCAGCACCACCAAGCGGTCCCGGGCGCTCATCGGGGGCTCCCGGTGCTGGCCGCGGTGGGCACCCGGGTCGAACCGGATGCCGCGGTGGAGGTCGCCACCGGGGACGGTGCCGACGAAGCGGCTGGCGCCGACGTCTGCACCCCGCCGGCGCCGGCACGCGCCCCGGCGGGGGTCATGGACACGGTCAGGGCAAACTGGGGGTGACGGTTGGGGTCGCCGCAGGACTGCTGGCCGCCGCTACCCGAGCCGGCCGCGCCCCCCGCTTGCTTCTGGGAGGTCGAGAGGTTGACGGCGAGCACGCCCGGGACCGCGCGCAGGCGATTGATGACGTCAGCCACCTGGGTCTGGCTGGAGGCGCATCCCGTGAGCTGCACCGTGGGTCCGGTGGCTGTCGCGGCGGCGCTCTGAGCGGCACCGGATGCGGCGGGGGCCGGGGGCGCGCCAGCCGCCCCGGCGGGCGGTGCGGCCGACCCCGCCGCCGACCCCGCCGGAGGCCCGGCCGTCCCGTCGAGGGTCAGAAGCTTGACATCGACGGGCAGCGCCGACGCCACGTCACGCAGGTGCTGGGGCCAGTCGATGCGCTGGCTGGCGAGCATCGAGATGGCCTGTAGGCGTTGGCTGCGCAGGGCAGAGAACTGGGCATAGGGAGCCAGGGCCGCGGCACGGGCCTGCGCGGCATCCGCCTCGCGGGTGGCCACGGCGAGCTGGGCGCGACGGTCGGCGACCTGATGACTGGCCAGCACGTACATGACGCCCATCAGGAGCAGACCGGCCAGGCCGCCGAGCAGCAGATATACCGCGCCTCCCGAGCGCCCGGCGACCCCGGCGCCCGAACGGCGGTCCTGCGGTAGGAGGTTCACCGCCCTCATCGCGGCGCCTCACTGACGGCCAGGCCGGCCGCTACGGCCAGTCTCGAGAGCGGGATGTCGGTCACGACGGCTGGGTCGGCGAGCTGCACCTCGCCGAGGGACACGGGCAAGCCGAGCTCCTCGGTCAGCCGCTCGGTGAGTGCTCCCAGCTCGGCTCCCGGTCCCAGCAGGACCGCGCGGGACACCGGGCCATCGGCATCCTGGCTGAGCTGGTAGTCCAGGGAGCTGCGGATCTCGGAGACCATGGTCCGGACCACCTCGTCGAGCACCGCCCGCAGGATCTGTGTTCCAGGCTCCTCCTGCTCCTCGCCGGGCTCCGCGCCGTCGTGCAGGAGACGACGAGCCTCCAGCCTCGAGACTCCGGCGCGCTCGGCCGTGGCGTTGACGATCATGTCCAGGCCCGCGCCCAGGATGCGCGTGAACACGCAATCGCGCCCCTCCGCCACGGCCAGGTTGGTCTGACCACCCAGAGCGACGTAGAGCACTCGATCCGAGCTGCCAGCCGGCGCCAACGCCCGGATCAGCGCGAAGGCACTGAGATCGATGCCTTCGACCCTCAGGCCAGCCGCGGACACGGCCGACAACAGCTTCTCTACCATCTCTCGGCGGGCGGCTACCACTACGACGCGCTGCCTGGGTCCGGCGTCGGTCGCCATCACGGGACGAGGATGGAAGTCCAGCACGACCTCGTCCATCGGCATCGGGATCTCGTCCTGGGCCCGAAAGCGCACCGCCGCCTCGAGCTCACGCGGATTCTCGATGACGGGAAGCTCGATCGTCCTCACCATCACCCGCTGGTTGGCCACACCGACCCGCACCCGGCGATCGATCTTGTGGGTTTCGAAGAGCTCCTTCAGTGTGCCGGCGAGGGCGTCGACATCCACGACCTCGCCTTCGCGCATGACCTCGGGGGACAGCGGCAGTCCAACCGCCCGCTTGACGCGAAGGCCGGTGGAGACGCTGACTTCCGCGGCCAGCACGTGGTGGGGATCGATCTCCAAGCCCACCACTGGGCTGGGTGCGCTGCCGCCCGCGAGTCCGCGGCGGCCGCCGCGCTCCAGGCGCGGCAGGCGGACACGGGCGGCGAGTAGGCGGGAGGGTGGGCTTAGACGGGAGCTCATGATCAGAATCGAAGCGCTGACGGTTTCCTGCTCACCCGGCCTATCGGTCGATCGCCGCGAGGGGGTCAAGCGCAGACGTCCACACCTGGCCATCCGTCCGATGCGGGCCGGGGGCGTCGCCCCCGCCAGTGAGACTCAGACGAAGCTGCCCAGGTACCAGGCGGCGACCGCGCTGCCCACGTACAGCCCGGTCAGGCCCCCGAGCCCGAGCATGGGGCCGAAGGGGACGGCGGTCTTGCGCCCGGCCCGCACCCCGCGCCGGGCCATGATGAGCACCCCGATCAGCACGCCGGCCACGAGGGCCACGAGCATCGCCACGGCGACCTCGGCCCCCAAGAACAGCCCCATGACCCCAGCCAGCTTGACGTCGCCCATGCCCATTCCCCGCGGATGGGCCAGCACGGCCATCAGCAGGAACGCGGCCGCTCCCACTCCGGCCGCCAGGCGCTCGGGCTCACCGGCCGGATCGAGCACCGTGCCGATGGCCACCGCTGCCACCGCGCCGATCAGCATCAGGCGGTTGGGGATGATCCGGTGCTCGAGGTCGATCATCGCCGCCGGAATGAGCACGACCACCAGGGCGAAGCCCAGGGCCAGCCCGGCGGTGCTCTCGCGCAGCGCCAGCACTCCGACGAACAGGGCCGCGGTGCCGAGCTCCACCAGCGGGTAGCGAACGGCTATCGGCGCGGCGCAGTCACGGCATCGGCCGCGCAGCGCGAGCCATGAGATCAGCGGAAGGTTGTCTCGCATTCGCAGGCGGTGATCACAGGCCGGGCACCGCGAAGGCGGCGAGATCACCGACTCGCCTCGCGGCAGACGATGGATGACCACGTTCAGAAACGAGCCCACGGCCAGGCCGGCGGCGACAGTCAGGATCAGGTAAGAGAACACGGGCTCAAGCTCGGCAAAGGGAAGTTGCGAGGATGATCGACACGCCCCGCCCGTTGCTCAAGCACTCGGGCATGGCGCTGGACGCACGACTCATGGGCGTAGCGCAAACGCACGGCTCACTGTCGCGCGGTGGCCGGAGCGGTCGGAGGCCACCCCACTCACCAGCAGCACCACCCGTCCGCGGTGCAGGCGGCGCAGGGCGCGGCGGGTCCGGGCGGGCAGCGACATCACCGCGGGGCGCTGACCGGCGGACACCAGGCGTGGACGGCCGGCGGCCAGGGAGACGAGTCCCCGGCGGCGGGCGCCGCGCAGACGCAACCGTCGGGCATCGGACGCCGAGATCGCGATGTGCAGGTCAAACAGCACGGGTCGATCGGCCAGCAGGTTGATCCACAGCCCGCGCGCGGCCACCGTCCGCGCCCGCCTCAGCGCGGACCCCGAGATCGCCGCGAAGTGTCGCGGGCTGCCGGCGACGATCGCGGTCAGATCCGAGCGCGAGAGGACGGCGATGCCGTGCGCCGTGTCGCCGCCGAGGCCCAGGCCGGACAAGACCGCCGGCGACGGGCTCGCACCGAGATCCGTCGAGCCGGGGGTACCGGGCGAGCCAGGCGCGCCCACCTTCAGGATGATCGAGGCCGTCTGGCTGGCGCCGAAGTTGTCGGTCACCCGTACGCCAATCGGATGGGCTCCGGCGCTGAACGCGTGGGTCAGGAAGGGCGTGGAGCCGGTCGTGGTCGTGAAGCGCCCGCTGCCGTCCAGATCCCAGGCGTAGGCGGTGATCAGGCCATCCGGGTCGCTGGAGCTGCCCGCGTCGAGGAGCACCGGTTGACCCGGCGCCGGCGTCGCCGGCGACGCGCTCAGCCGCGCCACCGGGGGCCGCGTGACCTGCACGGTGCGGGTTGTGCGCGCCGTCGCTCCCAGTGCGTCGGTGACGCGCAGCCCGATGGCCACCGTGCCGGGGGAGGAAAACACCGTGGTGGCCCGTGGCGTGGCGCCCGTGTCGGTCAGGTAGTTGCTGCTCCCGTCGAGGTCCCAGCGGTAGTCGACGATGGTGCTGTCGATGTCGGTCGACGTGCCGGCGTCGAAGGTCACCGGTTGACCCACCAGCAGCGGCCCGGCAAAGCTGAACCTGGGGACCGGGGGCGCACTGCCCACCACCAGGTTGTCGGTTGCCGTCGAGGTTTGGCCCGCGTCATCGGTGATCCGGACGGATACCGGCAGGGTGCGTGGCGTGGAATAGGTGGTGGTAGCCGTTGGGTTGGTGGCGGTGTCGGTGGCGAAGCGTCCACTGCCATCGAGGTCCCAGCGGTAGTTCACGATCGAGCCAGCCGGGTCGTGGGTGGAGCCGCTGGCATCAAAGGTGATCGGCTGTCCGGCAACGGGCGACGCGTTGGCCGCGATGGCCGCCACCGGGGGTACTCGGGCGGCAGCGCTCCCGGGCCCAAGCAGTCCAGCCGTCACGCCGGCGCCGACGAGGACGACGACGGCCGCTAGGTGCGCACGGGACAACGAGAGGGCCATGGTCATGGCATCGTCGTCAGGGCCCCGTGACTGCAGCGCGAGGGCCGACGATCGGCGATCCGTCCAGCCGCGGAGCTGCGCTTAGGGCGCCGCGCCTACGCTGAACGTTGCTAGGAACCCACCTAGCAGCCCGACTGTGGATCGGTGGGGCTGGTCGCTGCGGGAAGGCATTCATGCCAGGCGGTCCGGAAGAACAGGGAGCCCGCCTGGGTGGAGATCGAGGTGGCGTTGGAATCGCCGTTGTAGGTGGCGTTGTTTGACAGGTTGACGTTGTTGGCCGCCACCGCCCCGTAGCTGTTGGCGTTGTTGGACAGGTTGACGGTGGACTGAGGGGCGTAGAGCGTCCCGTAGAAGTCGCTGTTGTTGCGCATCGTCACCACGTTCGTGCCGTCGTTGCGTCCGTACACGTACATCTGCAGCGCGGTCGAGTCGTGCAGGAAGGACGATCCCTGGGCGGGCGGGGAGTTGTTGACGAAGCTCGAGTTGTTGAGCATCGTCAGGCTGCCCGTGCCCGCGGCGCAGCCCGATCCCGGCCGGTCGGGGGAGTCGATATAGATCGCCGTGCGAGCCCCCGCGGCGAGCGTGATCGTGGAGTTGTTAGACAGGGTCAGGCTGCAGAAGTTGTACAGGGCGCCCCCCAACGTCACCGAGGCGTTGTTGTTCAGCGTCAGGCTGCGGGTGTTGGCGTTCCAGCTCACCCCGCCGTTGATCGAGTCAAACGGAGCCACGCGCGGAGCGGCCAGGGCGTTGGTCAGGCGCACGTCATCGCTGACCGTCGCCGAGTTGCCGGGGTTCACCGGCGAGAGCACGAATGGCCCCTGGGTCTGGCTGCGTCGCGTCACGACGCCCGCGGAGGCGTGATTGGACAGGGCCGGGTTGGGCGCCGACGGGCCCAGCGTGGTGCTGCTCGCAGTGGCGTTGTTGGACAAGGAGATCAGGCCGTTGCTGCCCTCCACGCCGTTGACGGTCGCATTGTTGCCCAAGGTGACGCTGTGCAGGCCGACCAGGCCCGCCGCGGGGAACACGGGCGCGGCGGCAAACGCCGCCACCCGGGTCTGCAGGCGCCGGGTGCTTCCGCTGACCGTGCCCACCGAGGTGATGCAGCGCTCGGCGACGGTGGCGCTGGTCCCCACCTGCACGCCGGCACAGGTCCCGACGCCACTGAACACGGGGCTGGTCCAGGTCTTGAAGGTGGCGCCGTTACCGAGAGCCTCGGTATAGGGATCGCAGGTCGTAGAGCTCACCGGGGCGAGCACGGTCTCGGCGGGGCCGCCTATGCACAGGCTGGGGGCCGGGGCGAGCATGTTCAGCCGGTAAAGGGTCGCCTGCAGACCCGCATCGGCCGCCTCGAAGGCGCGCTTACGTGCAGTGTCGGCGTTGGAGGCGCCACTCAGCTGCAGGGTGGCCTGGAGCACAACCGCGGAGAGCAGCAGCATGACCATCATGACGCTCATGGCGACCACCGCGGCGATGCCGGTCTCCTCCCGCAGGTGGGCAAGCCGTGGCCTCACTGGCTCTCGAGCTCCAGCTCGGAGGGGTAGGAAGGATGGTCGTAGATGGCGGCGATGTCCGCCCCCGAGGAGGAATCGACCCAGATGCGCATCCCGATTCGGTCGACGGCGGGGACGTTGACCGTGCCCGAGCCGAGGAAGTTGAACGAGAAGGACACCGGCGTGGAGACCGTCGGCCACTGGGCGAGGGTGTAGGAGACGACACCCAGGCGGATGGGCGGGTAGGAACTCAGGTTGACGATCGACGGCGGCACGTCATAGATGCCGACGCACAGCGTCGCGCTGGCTGAGACCCCGTTGAGCGTCTGAGTATTGAGGGTGATCCCCCCGCTGCCGGTGAACGTGGTGGCGGTGCCCAGCGCAGGGCTGACCCACAGCTCACCCTTGGTGTTGTCGGTCGAGGAGGGAGTGCCCGAGCACGGTACGTCGCGGTACAGCGCGCGACCGCCGCTGTAGGTCGAGCCGGTCTGCTCGTTGGAGTAGTTCAACAGCGCCGGTGGCGGCGTGCTAGAGGCCGGGGCGCTGCTGTTGAGCAGGTCGGGGGCCGGGCAGCCTGAGCTCACAGCCAGGGTGCACGTCCCCACCGGGGCGACGGTGGCATGGGTGGGATGGCTGGCGGACGGGGCGCGATAGACGCTGCTGGCCGGTGAGTCGGTCAGCCACCACTTGTTGACGTTGGCGTTGCCCACGCTGCTGGTGCAGGTGACGGTCTGGCCCTGGCCGTTGAGACAGTGGATGCTCGGGTTGGCCAGGGGGTTGGGGTTCCCGTTGAGAACGGTGCCCGCCGGGCTGGCGTGCGGGTCGGCCACGATCGAGGAGATCAGCAACGGCTTGTACGGCGCCCCCGAGTCGAGCGTGATCTCCACGGTGATGCGCTTGAAGTCCTGGGAGGCGGGACAGCCGACGCCGCAATGCGGGTCGGTGACCCAGGTCACGAAGGCATAGAGCTTTCCGCTCAGGCGGCCGTCGGTCCAGGGCGTCGGCCCAATCTCGATCGTCCCGGCTGGATCCAGCACGACGTTTTCGGTGGCGTTGGTGGCCCCGGCACTCTGGTTGTACTGGAAGGTGGCCGGGGGGCCCGGTGTGTAGTAGTAGAGGGGGTTGTTGGGGTCGCTGGATGCGGCACTCGGCACCGTGGCCTGATCTAAAGCGATCTTCTGATAGCCGAGCGCCTGGATGCGCTCGATCTCCTTCTGGGCCCGGTGCACCTCGGCCTGTTGGCGCTCGGAGACCGCCGACTGGCTGTTGGTCGAGGCCAGCACCGTCCCCAGCGCGAAGACCCCCAGGGTCAACAGCAGCACGGCCACCAGCAGCTCCACCAGGGTGAAGCCGCCGTCGGTGGCCCAAGGCCGCCTGCGGTCAGGTTCCGAGGGAGTAGTTGCGCAGTTGGGTGCCGGCATCGAGGGTGATGGCATGGCTGGGCCCGGCGGCCAGGGCACCCCGGGCGGGTATCTGGATCTGGGCTTCGACATAGGTGGGGCTGATCGGGTCGGGGGTGAAGGTGAACACCGGGTTGGCCAGCGTGCCGTTGAGCAGGCGGTCGATCGCCACCGTTCCAGTGGTGATCGGGGGCAACGGTGAGCCGGTGGGAGCGGAGACGCGCAGACAGCGGTGATAGCCGGCGGCGTAGGGGTTGGAAGGGTTGGCCGGGTAGGGCTGATCACACCCGTAGAAGATGTGCTCGTCGACGCCGTCGATGGTGGCCAGGAAGTCGATCGAGTTCGGTGTGCTGCCCAGCACGTTGTAGGCCTGACGCACCTCGCGGACCATGCCCTGCAGCCCGACGCTGCCCTCCTGCACGGCGTGGGAGTACTCGACCTGCGTGGGGGCCAGCGAGCCGCCGGTGTCGAGCACGCTGAGCACCGCGACCAGCACGATCGGCAGCAACAGGGCCACCACCAGCAGCTCGACCAGGGCAAAGCCCGCGGCGCTTTGCATGGGGTTCTCAGGGCGCGCCTCGCTCATCGCCTAGACGCCATCGGCCCACGGCCGCTGGGGGGCAAGCGATCAGGCCGGAGATCGGAGACCCGTCCAGGCCGATCGACGCGGCGGCGGGGCCAAAGCAGAGGGGGTGGCGCCTCACGAGCCCGCGGCAAAGGGGGCGGCCCTCACGGGCCGCCCCCTCTCGCGATCGAGATGCCTGGCCGGTGACTACCAGTAGTTGCCCTGGGCGTCGGCGGCCGAATGACAGCCGGCGGTGCCCCGGGCAGTACCGACGGTCGGGTTGCCGCAGTCGCGCGTAACCGTCCCGGTGGTGGCCTTGGAGATCTGGTAGACGTTGCCCGAGGGCGACACCGCCTGGATCGTGTAGGTGTTGGTCGGCGGAGCCGCCGCCGCGGTCACTGACACCTGACCGGCCGCAGTGCCCCACGGGAGACCCGTGTTGCCCAGCGCGGTCGAGGTGTTGCACGCGGCATAGCCCTGGCCCGTCGAGTTGTCGGTGAAGCACGACTCGACCTGGGACACCAGGTTTCGGGCGTTGGACTTAGCGGCGGCGTCCTGGGCCTTGCCCTGCTGGCCTAGGAAGATCGGCAGGGCGATCACGGCCAGGATGCCGATGATCAAAATGACGACGAGAAGCTCGATCAGGGTAAAACCCTGCTCCTCGTCCGCGCGCTGGCGCAGGTTACGCAACATGAATCCTCCTCGGATCCGGTGGTCTATGGACGCCAGCGACTTGGTTTCAATGCCGGTTCGGCAGCTCGGCTTCCTCCTCCGCCAAGCACGCTAAGCGTGCGATGTAAGAGGAGGCCCGTGGCTTTGCGTAACGCCCTCGCGGACGTCTTGCCTTTGTCACCTCGGCACTGGCTGTTTTCTCATCCCGCTCATCGACCGGCGGCGCGCCCCACCCCCGAGGTGGGACCGGTACTGGACGAATGGCCGAGCTCCCGCGAGGCTGAGCTCCCGGTGGGCTCGACAGCCGTCCAGATCGGCGCCGCCTGCTCATCGGGGGGCCTGGCCCGGGTCGATCCTCTGAAACCGATGAACCGAGCTGCCCGTCAGAGTCTGTTGGCCGCGTCCCTGCTGGGCGCCAGCGTCCTGGTGGCCCTCACCGTGTCCCTGCCGCTCGGCCTCAGTGACTACCACTTGGACGCTGGGCCCGCCGTGAACGCTCTGTCGCATCTGGACCTTCCCGGGTACCTGCGTTCCCAGGCCCTTATGGGCAGCTTCTCGGTCCTCCTGCGCGCGCCCTTTGTCGCTCTGGCCGGCACGGGCGACCAGACGGAGGCCTACCGCCTGGGCCTGGTTCCGTGTGTGTTCGCCGTAGCGCTTCTCGCGCTCGCGCTCGCTCGGCGCATGGCGGCAGAGGGGCGCTCGCTGCTCATCGGCTTCGGGGTGCTGGCCATCCTCGTGGCCCATCCCCTCATGCATGAGGCGATCGTCTTCGGACACCCGGAGGAGCTGCTGGCGGGCGCGCTGTGCGTCGCCGCCATCCTGGCCTGCTCCCGGGAGGCTCCGGTGCTCGGAGGGGTGGCCCTCGGGCTGGCCCTGGCCACCAAGCAGTGGGCCGTGGTCGCCGCTGCGATCGCCGTCGCCGCGTGTCCATCCCGGCGCGGCGTGGTGGTGATCTGGGCCGGTGCGGTGGCGGGCGCGCTCACGTTGCCGGCGATCCTGTTCGACGGCGGCGGCTTCGTCGCCACCCAGGCCCGGGCGGCGAACGTCGACTCGTGGGTGTCGATGTCCAACGTCTGGTGGCCGCTGGCCAACGCCATGCACCGCACCGCCTTCGACGGCGTGGGACCGCACGAGTTCGTCCGCTACACGCTGCCGAGCGCGCTGAACCCCGTGCCCCACCCGCTGATCGTCGGGCTCGGTATCGCGCTGGGCGCCCTCATGCTTCGCGCCCGGCGCCCCTTCTGCGTGTCCGAGGCGTTGGCCGCTCTGGCCTTCGTGCTACTCCTGCGCTGCGCTCTGGACCCGTGGAACGCACCCTATTACTCGGTTCCGCTGCTCATCGCCCTGTGCGCTCACGACGCCACCGCCCGTCGCGGTCTGCCGCTGCTATCGACCTTCGGCGCCCTGGGCCTGTGGCTCACCCTGCTCAAGGTCCCCTCGCTGGGCGACCCTCTCCTTTGGAACGCCGCCTACCTGAGCTTCGCCGTCGCCCTCGGCGCGTTCCTGCTCACCAAGCTTGGCGGCCTGGGCATCGTGCTCGGGCAGCCAGGTCCCGCTTCCCTCGCACCACGGGCAGCTCACCTCCCGCTGCTCTCCGCCGAGACCTGAAATCACCCGACCGGTTCCCCGGCAGGCCCGACAACGCGACGGGTCCAGCGTGTCGTCGGTCTGGCCCGCGGCAGCCTGCTCGGCGCTGGCGGCGTCGGGGGGCGTCTGGGTTGTCTTCTCCTGCGACTCGGCGTCGGCCTCGGCCATCGCGCGAGAGTACTGGTAACGGCGATCGCGCCTCGATGAGGCGACGGCCGGCCGGCACGGGGGCGAGGCGGCCGGGCCCCGGCCGACAGGCCGCGCGGGAGTACGGGATCATCGTCCTCGACGATGCCCGCCGAGAAGCCACCGCGGCGCTGGATGTCGCTGGATACCCGTTGGCCGTGGATGGCGCTGGGGGCGATCACCATCGCCGCCGCGATCCTGCGGCTGCGCGGCCTCGGCGGTGTGGCCGAGGACCCGTTCTATGACGCCGCCGTACGGAGCATGGCCCGCTCCTGGCACAACTTCTTCTTCGGCGCCTACGAGCCCGGAGGGAGCGTCTCGATCGACAAGCCCCCCCTGGACCTGTGGCTACAGGTGATCAGCGTCAAGGTGCTCGGCTTCACTCCCACGGCCCTGAAGCTGCCCCAGGCTCTGGCCGGTAGCGCCGCGGTCCCGCTGGTCTATGCCGCTGTCCGTCGTCCGTTCGGGCCAGCCGCCGGGCTGATGGCTTCACTGGTGCTTGCGGTCCTTCCCATCTCGGTGCTCACGGCGCGCAGCGACACCATGGACACCGTCATGATGGCGCTCACGCTCGGGGCCTTCGTGCTGGTGATGCACGCGGGGCGCACCGGCCGGGTGGCATGGCTGTATCTCGCCGCCGTGACCCTCGGCCTGGCCTTCAACGTCAAGCTGTTGGAGGCGCTGATCGCCGTTCCCGCTCTGCTGGTGGCGGCCTGGCTCGGTCTGGGACACACGGCGCGGTGGCGCCTGGGTCACCTCGGCGGTGCCGCCGTGGTCTTTGTGGTGGTGGCGCTGTCCTGGCTCACGGCCACTCTCGCCTTCCCCGCCGCCGAGCGACCCTTCGCCATCGGTTCCACCAACGGCAGCGCCTGGAACGCCGCCTTCGTATTCAACGGCTATGACCGAATCGCCAAGCCAGCTCGCCAGGACCAGGTCCATCGCGCCCCAGGCGTCGGGGCCCGCTCGCCGGGGCGCCCGGGTGGGGGCCATCGGCACCCCCCGGCCACCACGACCAGCCTGAAGGCCCTGGACCACCTGCCGATCCTGCCTCCTTCGGCCACACGGTTGCTGCAGCGCAGCGGCCCCCTGTCAGGTCGACGTCTGGGCTTCACGCTGCTCGGTGCCCTGCTGCTCGGGCTCGCAGCCCTGGCGGTCGCGGCGCGCCGGCCACCGGCTCCACGCTCAGACGATGCGTCCGAGGCTCTGCGGAGCGCCGCGGCATGGTCGCTAGGTCTGTGGCTGGTGAGCGGCACCGTCCTGTTCAGCGTCATGACGCGGCTGCACCCCCGTTACGTGGAGGCCTTCACGCCCGCGGTGGCCGCCGTGGCCGGGATCGGACTGGTGTGGGCGGCCCGCCACGCGATGGCCGTCCGCTGGCCCGACCGGGCCCGCTCCCGTCCGGAGCCCGAAGCGGGTGGGACGACGGTCGATACGAACGCCGCGACAGCCGAGTCGCGCTGGGCGGCGGCCGCATTGACGCTGACCATGATCGTCCTGACCGTCCACGCCCGCTACCTGTACGGGACCACCAACGGTGTCGTCGCCCTGACCGCGCTGGCGGGGGCAGCATGCGTCGTCTCTGTACTCATCACCGCGCGGCGGCGGCGATCGCCCGGTGCCGGGACGCTGCGCTGGCCGGTGGCTGGAGCCCTCGCGGTGGTGGCCGCGCTGACGGTTCCCGTCAGCGAGTCGCTCAGCATCGTCCACCATCGCGCCTCTGACGCAGGACATGTGGGCTTCATGCCAGCGGGTCAGCTCAAGCGCTTGAGCGCCTACCTGCGCTCACACCAGGGCGCCGCCTACTATGAGGTCGCTGTGACCTCGGCCACCCAGGCCGCCTCGCTGGTGGTGCGCGACGCCCGGCCGGTGCTGGTACTGACCACCTACGACGGCCTGGTCGTGGTGCCGGTGGCACGTCTCGCGCAGCTCGTGGCCCAGGGCCGGGTCGGCTACGCCCTCCTGGGCGCCAACTGCCACCCCGGCGACCCGCGGACATTGGCCCAATGCTCCCCGCCGGGACGCTGGATCAGGGCGCACGGGGTCGACGTGTCGGCCCAGGCCGGGCTGCACCGAGGGTCGCTTCTGTGGCGACTTTCAGCCGGCCGGCCGACTCGGTAGCTTGCCCCCTGTGGAGTCCTCCCCCTCGTTGCGCATCCTGGTCGTCGACGATGAGACCGCGCTGCGCGAGATGGTCACCCGCTCGTTCTCGCGTGAGGGCCACGAGGTGATTGCGCTGCCTGACGGCCAGGCGGCGATCGATCGCACCAGCACCGAGCACTTCGATGTCGTGCTGCTCGATGTGGCGCTGGGCGCTGGGCCCAACGGGTATGAGGTGTGCCGGACGCTCAGGGCCCGGCGCAACGTGGTGCCGATCATCATGCTCACCGCCCTGGACAGTGAGGCCGATGCCGTCCAGGGTCTGGAGGCGGGAGCTGACGACTACGTCACCAAGCCTTTCGGTCTGGCGGAGCTGCGCAGCCGGATTCGCGCGGTGCTACGGCGATCCGGACCTCGGGCGCTGGGTGACGAGATCCTGTCGGTGGGCCCGGTCAAGCTCGACCGAAGCCATCGCGAGGTCACGGTGCGCGACGAGGCGGTGCGCCTGACCTTCTCGGAGTTCGAGCTGCTGGCACGGATGATGTCCGAACCCGGGCGCCTGCTCAACCGACAGGAGCTGCTGCGCGCCATCTGGGGCGACAGCGCCTATCGCGATCCTCGAGCCATAGACGTCCACATCCGCCACCTGCGCGAGAAGCTCGAGGAGCAGCCCGACGACCCCAGCCTTATCCTCACCGTGCGCGGCGCCGGATACCGCTTCCAGGAGCCCTAGTGAAGGCTTGGCCGGTGGCCGGCGCCCGGCAGGAGAGCTAGGGTGCGGCGGGCGCTCGGCGTCGGCCTGCGCCCGCGGCTGCTCGCTGCTCTACTGCTGACCAGCGCGATAAGCCTCAGTGTCGCCGCCTTTGCCCTGCTGGGTCCGCTGGACCAGCGTCTGGAGCGCAACACCAGCGCCACGCTGGTCACCGCCGCGCTGACCACCCGGACCAGCCTGGCCGACGAGGTGGACCGCAACGGCCAGCTCAACCTGCGCGTCATCGCCCGCATCTGCCGGGACCTGGGCCGTCGCACCGGGGCCCGTGTGGCCCTGGTCGATGCCCACGGTCAGCGCGTGTTCGACACCGATCCCGACATCGTGGACCCGTTCGACGACAGCCGCCTGGCGCTGTCCACCAGCCCGGCCCGCACCGTGCACGACAAGCGCTTTGGGCGTTTGCGCGTGGCGGCGCCTTTGAAGGTCGGCGGCGCGCGCTACGTCCTGGTTCTGCGCAAGCGCCTGACCGACGTGGCCTCGGCCAGCGGCGTCGTCCAGGACGCCTTCCTGAAGGCTGCCGCCGTGGGACTGGTCATCGCTCTGCTCGTGGGCATCGGGTTCACGACCACCCTGCTGCGTCGCCTGGAACGTCTGCGTGACAGCACCCGCGAGATGGAGACCGTGGGATTGGAGGCTCCGGCTCCGGTCGATCACTCCCACGACGAGGTGGGCGAGCTGTCGCGCGCCTTCGCTTCGATGCAGTCCAAGCTGCGCCGCCAGGAGGCGGCTCGGCGCGCCTTCGTGGCGACGGCCTCCCACGAGCTGCGCACGCCGCTGGCCTCCCTGGACGGGATGCTTGAGTTGCTGGCCGACGATCTCACTGATCCGCTGGACCTCGATGATGCGCGCGAGCGCACCGGCCAGGCACAGGAGCAGTCCCGACGCCTCGGGCAGCTGGCGTCCGACCTGCTGGACCTCAGCCGTATCGATGCCGCCCTCGAGCTGCGGTCGGAGCCGATCGAGGTGGCCGAGCTGTGCCGGGCGGTGGTGGCCGAGTTTCAGCGCCGGGCGGCAGCCCGAGTGGTGCCGCTGGACTTCGTGGCGCCCGATTTGCCTTGCTGGGCCATGGGGGACCCGGGCAGCGTCGCGCGCATCGTGCGCATCCTGATCGACAATGCCCTGCGAATCTCGGGCGAGCACGGCGCGATCGAGGTCTCGGTGGCCGAGCGCGACGACGAGGTCAGCGTGTATGTCCGCGACGACGGTCCGGGCGTGCCCGTCGAGGAACGAGAGATGATCTTCGAGCGCTTTCAGCGAGGCCGTAACGCCTCCGGTGAGGGTTTCGGTCTCGGGCTGGCCATCGGCCGCGAGCTCGCCGGGCGCATGGGGGGCCGCCTGGAGCTGCGCGACCCGCCCTCGGGCCGCGGCGCCTGCTTCGCGCTGTGTCTGGAGCGGGCGGCGGTGGAAGAGGCCGCGGGCGCACCGGCGTGAGCAGACGACCACGAGCGTCGCCCGGACCGGACCCGGCCTCCGGCCCGCCTACCCCGCTGACCCGGCCCGAGGAGCTCGGCCCCCTGGCCCAGCGGGCGCGCGACCTGGGCCGCCTGGGCATCGACACGGAGTTCATGGGCGAGGGGCGCTACCGAACCCTGCTGTGTCTGGTGCAGGTGGTGCTGGGCGAGGGTGAAGCGGCGACCGTGCACCTGATCGATCCCCTGGACGCCTCCGTTGATCCGGCGCCGATGGCCCAGGTGCTCGCCGATCCCTCGGTGGAGATCGTCATGCACGCCGCCCGCCAGGACGTTGCGCTCCTGCGCCGTGTGTGGAGCACCGAGGTGACAGCGCTGTTCGACACCCAGGTAGCAGCCGGCTTCGCCGGATTGCGATCCCAGGCCGGATATGACGCCCTGCTCAATCAGCTGCTGGGCGTCAAGCTCTCAAAGACGGCCAGCTATACGCGCTGGGACTCCCGACCATTGAGTGCCGAACAGCTTCGCTACGCCGGGGAGGACGTGTTGCACCTGCTCGAGCTGGCCTCCGAGCTGCAGCGGCGCCTGGCCGCCAGCGGCCGCCTGGAATGGGCGCGAGAGGAGTGCCGCCCGCTCGAGCGCGTCAGCGATGCCCGCGAGATCGAGACCGTGTTCGCGCGGCTGCCGCGCATCGGCGGACTGGATGCCCGCACCCGGGCGGTGGCCCACGAGCTCGTGGCCTGGCGCGAGGCCGCGGCCGAGGCGGCCGATCGTCCGGCCTCCGGCATCCTCAACGACAACGCGCTGGTGGAGGTCGCGCGCCGCCGGCCGAGCACGATGCGAGAGCTCGAGCAGCTGCGCGGGGTCAACGCCGGAAGTCTGCGCCGCCGGGGCGACGACCTCCTGGCGGCGGTGTCGCGAGGTCGGGATCAGCCAGGAATTCCCCCGGACGGCGAGCGCCGCCCCCCCACCGAGGAGGGCGACGCGCCGCTGATCGCCCTCAGCGAGGCGCTGGTACGGGCTCGGGCCCTGGAGGCCGGAATCGCCTACGAGCTGATCGCGGCCCGAGCCGACCTGCAGGAGATGGTCGTCGCCCACCGCCTGGCCGCTGGCGAGGCTGACGTACGCACCCTGCGCGGCTGGCGACGCGAGCTGGTGGGGGCCGAGCTGCTCGACCTGCTCGATGGCCGGCGGGCTCTGTCGGTGGACCGGGCACGGCGCGTCCGCACGACGGCCGCGACCCGCCCCGGGTCCACTAACTAGCCTCCGGCGCATGAGCGCGAGCGCCGATCGACGTCCGATGAGCCGTTTCTCCTGCCGCCGGACACGGGCGCGAGGCCTCCCGCTCGTGGTCGGGGCCGTCGTCCTGGCCGGGGGCAGCCTGGGCGCGCCGCTCGGTCTCCCAGTCGGATCCGCGTACGCCTCGGCCAACCAGGAGTCCTCCCTTCAGGACGATCAACTGCTGATCTACAACAGCCCCGAGGGCACCGCCCGCACTCTGGACACGCTCAAGGGGCTGGGGGTCGACCGGGTGCGAGTGTCGGTGCTCTGGCGTCTGGTCGCCCCCGACCCGCTCTCGAGGACCCGGCCGGCCGGCTTTCGCGCCGCCGACCCGGCCGCCTATCCCCCCGGCAGCTGGGACCGCTACGACCAGGTGGTCACGCTGGCCCGAGCCCGCGGCATCGCCGTGAACTTCAACATCACCGCCCCCGCCCCCTTCTGGGCCACCGGGCACCCCTCCCGGGCGGACATCGAGAACACCTACACGCCCTCATCGGCTGAGTTCGGCCAGTTCGTCCAGGCGGTCGGAACGCGCTACAGCGGCGCCTACCGGACCGACACCTCCCCCGCGCCCGCTGACGCCCCCCCACCCGCGCCGAGCTGCACCCCCGGCCCACTGGGGATCGGCGGCTCGTGCCCCTCGCCCCCCTCCTCGCCTCCCACCGGCTCTCGCACGCCGGCACGGCCGCCGGCCCTGCCTCGCGTCGACTACTGGTCACTGTGGAACGAGCCCAACCAGGCCGGCTGGCTGACCCCCCAGTGGGTCCCGGGACCCCATGGCCACGGTTGGGCGGAGTCCTCTCCCGGCCTGTATCGCGGCCTGATCGACGCTGCCTACCTGGCGCTCGGGCGCAGTGGCCACGCCGCCGACACGATTCTCATCGGCGAGACGGCACCCAAGGGCCTGCGCGTGGCGGGGCCGACGCGCTCGATGAAGCTGCTGCGCTTCGTGCGCCGCCTCTACTGCCTCGACGACCGCTACCGCCCCCTGCGGGCCTCGGCCGCAACGACCCGAGGCTGCCCCGCTCGTCCCGGCGCCGCGTTTGCCCGTGAGCATCCCGTTCTGTTCGCCGCGACCGGGTGGGCGCATCACCCCTACGAGCTGTCACTGGCCCCCAACCAGGTCCCACCCGACCCCGACTTCGTCACCATCGCCAATCTTCCGCGCTTGGAGCGGGTGCTGGACCGTGCGCTGTCCTCCTACCACCGGGGGCGGCCCGGGGGGATGCCACTGTTCTTGACCGAGTTTGGCTTTCAGACCAACCCGCCCAACCCCGCCGGGGTCTCGCTGTCTCAGCAGGCGGCGTTCCTCAATCAGTCGGAGTACATCGCCTTTCGCGACCGTCGGGTTCGGGCGCTGAGCCAGTTCCTCCTTCAGGACGATCGTCCCCTGCCCGGCCGCAACGGGGTGACCAAGGGCTACGGTGCCACCTTTCAGACGGGCCTGCAGTTCCTGGGCGGCCGCGCCAAGCCATCGCTGGCCGCCTATCGCATGCCGATCTTCCTGCCGCACCCCCGCGTTCACCGGGGTGGGCGCCTGGCTGTGTGGGGCATGCTGCGCGTCGGGCCGGGGGGCCCGCGGCCGGTGGCCATCCAGGTCGCGGCGCCGCGGGACCGCGGCCGCTTTCACACGGTGAACACCATCACCACCAATGCCCGCGGCTATCTGACGAGCACCCTGCGTCTGTGGTCCTCGGCGCGGGTGCGCCTGGCTTGGACCGATCCGGCCAGCGGCCGCGTCACCATCAGCCGTGTGGTAGACGCCACCGCCGTTTAACGGGATAGGCGCGCGCCTGAGCGCGCGAGACCACGCCCTCGCGCCCGGCCAACCGCCTTGACGACGTCAGTAGCCGTTGGGCGCGCAGGAACCGGCGGCACCGAACAGGTCGGTGAGTACGGCGGCGGGCGCGGTCGAGCACCCGGGTGCACCCGGACCTGCCCCGAGCACCCGCCAGCTCGCGGGCCGGCTGGGCCGACCGGGCCGACGATGGCGTGTGTGCTGGCGTTGACGGGTCATCCGCCGCTTGGCCCTGGTGGCCGCCACCCGGCCACGGCGCACGCCGCCGCGGCGCAGCAGCGCTCGCTCGGTTCCAGCGCTCGGCGAGCGCAGGGTGACCAGGGCGTAGCGTCGATCGACGGTCGAGACCACGATCCTGGTGATCCTGCTGTCACGCGGGATGGCAGAGGAGGAGGACCGTTCGTAGCGCGTCACCGCTGCGCGAATTGCTTTGGCCTCGCTGCGCGTCGGCGCCCGTCTAGCCAGCGCGGTGGCGGCGAGCAGAGCGCTGGCCGCGACCAGCGCACCCAGCAGAGCAACGACCAACCGGCGACTACGCATGAAAGTCTCCCCCTTGCTGTGGCCTAGTGAAACGAGAAGATAGCGCTCTGGACAGATGTCCTACTCACTGGCGGGGGCGGGGATGCCGACACTTGGGTGAGGCCCGGCGGCGGGGCGGTTGGGTCCCCTCCTATGGAATCCCTCATCGCCCGTCCCGGCCGGCTCGCCCAGCGCATCGAGCGGCGCTTCGCCGAGGGGCCGGACGACTCTCCGGAGATCTGCCTGCGCCTGGAGAGCATCCCGGTCGCGTTCTGGCTGACCATTCTCGTCTCCCTGGGGACGCTGGACTACGCGGCGTTGACCTGGAGTCGGCCCTACCGGGCCCGCATGTGCGTGGTGGCCGGATTTGCCCTGGGCAGCCTGGGCCTACTGTGGCTGATGCCGGTGAGGCGGATCGTGCGCAGCCGCTGGCGGGAGGCGTTCTTCGTCGGCTGGTCGGTCCTGGACGTGGTGATGCTCGCCATCCTCGCCCAGGCCGACAGCCCGATGGGCCCCTTCGCGGTGTTCTTTGTTCTCCCGCTGGTGTTCGCCTCGGTGTCCTACCCACGTACCGCCGTACTGCTGGTGGCGCTGGCCGATGTCCTGGGCTATCTGGCCGTGGCCCTGGCCGACGGGCACGGCATCTCTCCCGAGGAAGCCCTGGTGGCACTTGGCCTTGGCTGTGCCGGCTTGATGTGTGTACTGCACGCCCGCAACACCAAGCGCCAGCGATTGGAGACCGAGGCGGTGACTGCCGCGCTGCGCCTCAGTGAGGAGAGCCACCGCGAACGCGCCGAACAGATGTCCGAAGCCCAGCAGATTGCCCATCTGGGCAGCTGGGAGTGGGATGTCCAGGCCGATCGAGTGGCGTGGTCCCAGGAGCTGTACCGCATCTACGGGCTAACGGTGCAGGACATGGCACCCACCTTCGCCGGATACCTCTCATGCGTTCATCCCGATGACCGCGAACGTGTGTCGCGCACGGTGGCCAGCGCGCTGGAGGCGGGCGAAGTGTTTCGCTTCCAGGAGCGCATCGTGCGCCCCGACGGGGAGGTTCGGACGCTGGAATCCCAGGGGCGGGTGGTCAGCG
>DASYID010000125.1:0-18768 GCA_036252775.1 Solirubrobacteraceae bacterium | reverse complement strand
CTGCCCACCTGCGCGTCAGCGTGCGGGTGCCGGTGCGCGCCTCCCAGCGCGAGCTGCGGGCGGGGATCCGCGTGGTCGTCGGCTGCAACGATCGCTGCTCGGTGGTCCCGGCATTACGTGCCCTCGCAGGCGGTCGGACTCGGACCGGTGGGCCTACCCGGCTGGTGGTGCCCGCGGGCGAGCGACGCGATCTGGTGCTCCGGGCGAGCTCTCGGGCCCTGGCTCAGGCGCGCCGCTCGCGCAGCCCTCGACTGCGTCTGGAGTTGACCTTCCACAGCCGTATCGGTCCGCGCCGGGTGAGCGTGCGCCAGATCGCCATCACCGGCTGACCTCAGGCGGCGGTCCTGGCGCGGACGCCCGACCACCATCACTCACGTTCACCAAGTCCCCGCCGAGGAGGCCTAGCGCGCCAGGGCGTGACGCACTCGCTGCATCAGGACCGGCACGCTGAACGGCTTGGCCACATGGTCGATGGCGCCGGCACTCAGGGCCTGCAAGACCTCCTGCTCGGAGGCCCGGGCGGTGAGCATGATCACCCGCGTGCGCTCCAAGGCGCCCGAGCGCGACAGCCCGTTGAGCACCCCCAGCCCATCCATTCCGGGCAGATCCCAGTCGAGCAGGATCACCGGCGCGACCAGCGCGGGCTGCTCGCCGGCCAGCTCGGCCTGCGCCTGGGCGCCGTCGGTGATCGCGCGCGTGCTCAGGCCGCGGGTGCGCAGCGCGGCCTCGAGCAGCTCGACCAGATGTGCATCGTCGTCGACGACGACCACGTCGACTCGGTCCGGCACCCGGCCCGAGCCGGCCACCGCGACACGGTCTCCGCCGGCCCGCTTGGCCACATACATCGCCTCATCCGCCGCCCGGTAGAGCTCGTCCAAGGTGTCGGCGTGCCGGCCGAGCTCGGCCACACCGGCGCTCAGGGTCACGGAGGCCGCGGTCGGGCCGGATCCGAAGCGCTGCGTGCGCACCGCCTCCAGGCAGCGGGCGATCCGCTCGGCGGCGTTGATCGCCGTCATCCCGTACATACCGACCACGAACTCGTCACCGCCCCAGCGGGCGACCACGTCGTCGCTTTGAAACCCACGCCGCAGGACGGCTCCGATCGCCCGCAGGGCTGCGTCCCCCTGGGCGTGACCGCCCGCGTCATTGATCGCCTTGAAGGCGTCAACGTCCAGCACCGCCAGGCTGAGCGGCTGTCCCAGGCGCTCAGCGGTGGCCTGGAAGCCCGCCAGCAGCTCGCTGGAGCGGCGCCGGTTGGCCAGCCGGGTCAGGTGGTCGGTCTCGGCCAGGGCCCGATACAGGCGCAGGCGGTCCAGACGGTTGGAGATGCGTGCCACGAGTTCGGGTCCGACGAACGGCTTGGGCACGAAGTCATCGGCGCCGGCCTGGAAGACCCGCTGGACGGTCTCGGGATCGTTGCTCGCAGTCAGCACCAGCACGGGCAGCGCCTCCCAACGCGGGTCGGCCCGCATCCCCCGGCAGAGCTCGAGGCCGTCGCCGTCGGGCATCTGCAGGTCCAGGATCACCAGGTCGGGCCGCACCCGATCCAGCGCCGCCGCAAAGTCGGCGGCGCGGGTGCAGCCATGGACCTCCAGGCCCCCGGAGCCCAGAACGGTGCGCAGCGCTTCGAGCACGGCCGGGTCGTCGTCGACGGCCAGTACGTTGCGCGCCGGCGAGCGCAGGCGCTCGCGCAGCGAGAGCGCTGAGTCGACCATCTCGGTGACGCTGAGGGTGCTGGGCAGAAACCCGCGCCCGCCATGGTCGGCGAGCTCGACCCGGTCCAGCGTCGGGTCGTCGTCGGCGATTACCAGCACGGGATAGCGGGGCACCACGTCGGCGAGAAACTCCAACGCCTGCTCCAGCCCCCCACCGGGTTGTAGGTCGAGCAAGACCATTCGCGGGGCGCGCTGGGCGATCTCGGTTCGGGCGGTCTCCAGGTCTGCGGCCACCGAGGCGACCAGGCCCCGCCGGGAGACCTCGGCGGCGATCGTGGCCAGGCGCGAGGCGTCGGTCCCCACCACCACCACGTCGGTCTCGGCCGGCAGCGGCCCGCTGTCGCCTCTGTCTTCGTCATGATCGGCGGGACTGGACTGGAGGTCCTCGCGCAGGCCGCGAACGCACTCGCGCAGGTGGGGGAGCTCATCGGCCTGGGGGGGAGCCGGAGCCTCCAGCGCGAGCTCGAGCTCCCGAGCGAGCTCCGATGCTCGGGGAAAGCCGAAGGTCCCCGCTGAGCCGGCCAGCATGTGGGCCTCCCGAGCCGCCTGGAAGCGCAGTTCGTCAGACAGCACTCCGGTCGAGGCCTCCCCCACGGCTGCCTCGATGATGCCGACCCGAGCCAGCACGCTTGCGCGTCGCCGCAGCCAGATCGCCTGGATGGCGTCGAGTGCGTCTTGTCCCGAGTCCATCACCCCTCCTCCGCGGCCAGTATGCCCGACAGCTCCGCCGCCAACTCGGCCGGCACGAACGGCTTGGCGATCACACCGCGCGCTCCCAACGAGCGCAGCTCCGCGACCTCGGCCTCCTGAGAGCGGGCGGTCAAGAAGACGATCGGGATGGCCTCCAGGCCGGCCACCCGGCGCAGGTCGCCCAGCGTCTCGCGACCGTCGCGCCCCGGCAGCACCACATCCAGAAGGATGACGTCGGGACGCTCGCGCCCGGCCACCTCGACGCCCTCCTCGCCCGAGGCCGCCTCAAGTACCGTCCACCCGTCCGCCGACAGGGCGATCTCAGCCGCCATGCGGATCAGGTCGGAGTCGTCGATGATCAGCACGCGTCGCTCAGCCACCGGGGACCTCCACTCCCAACCGCGCACGGCAGGCGGCCGCGATGTCATCGGCATTGATGTGCCCGGGCATCGCGGTAGTGGGATCGGGGTGCTCGAGCAGTCTCAGTGTCTGGGCGTAGCTGCGCCGGGCCGCCGCCCGATCCCCGCGCTGTTCGTAGGCCTTGGCCAGGGCAAAGGCCGCGGGCGCCAGGGTGGGCGCCAGATACAGCGATCGGCGGAGATCGCCAATCGCCTCGGGGCCCTGACCGGCGGCCAGCACGGCCAGCCCGCGGGCGTAGTGCGCGCGGGCATCCAGGGGATCGTCGGCGAGCAGCTGCGCGGCCAGCTCAACGGCCTCCTGCGTACGGCCCGTATCGGCCAGGGCGATCGCCAGACCGGCTCGATCCTCGGGCCCCTCGCCACCCGCTTCCACGCGCGCGCCTGCCGATAGGCCCGCTGCCTTAGCGCTGTCAGCCGCGGGTGCGTTGGCTCGACGGCCGGGGCGGGGGACGGGGCGCTCGTCCCCGCGCTCAGCAGGGCTGGACTCTGGCCGCCCACCGGGCTGGGAGCGCAGCGGCTCGGATCGGCGTGGGCGACCGCCGCCCGCCGGCTGGGGCGTGGGTCGAGCGCTGGCGCGGGTAACGGCGCGTCGGGGGGTGGCGAGGCGATCGGCGGCCCCGAGCACGAGCATGCCGTGAGGTCGCAGGCAACGCTCGAGCGCGCCGATCGTGCGGGCGACCTGCTCGGCCCGGAAGTAGATGAACACGTTACGGCAGACGATGAGGTCAAACCCATCCTCACCATCGGGTGGAATCGAGTCGCGCACGAGGTTGTGGCGGGCAAAGCGGACACATGAGCGCAGCTCCTCGGTGACGCGCAGCCCGCGGCTCAGGGGCTCGAAGTACCGTGTTCGCGCGCTCTCGGGCACGTGGCGCAACGACCGCCAGCCGTAGCTGCCGGCCCGGGCGCGATGCAGAGCGCTCTGGGCGATGTCGGTGGCGAGGACATCGACGGGGGGAGGCCGAACACCCAGCGCCTCGCTGGCCATGATGGCCAGCGTGTAGGGCTCCTCCCCCGAGGCGCACGCCGCGCTCCAGGCCCGAACCGACGCGCGCCCCTCGTGGACGGCGGCATCGAGCAGCATCCGCCAGTCGATGGCCTCCAGCTCGGTGCGATGGCGAAAGAAGAATGTCTCCTTGATTGTCACCTCATCGATGAGACGCTCGACCAGCTCACCACGCTCAGCGGGCCGATCGAGCGCTTCCAGCAGTTGCCCGGCGCTCAACCCGGGACCCAGACGTCCGATGGCGGCGGCCAGAGCGGGCAGCTGGGGCTCGCGCAGAGCGACGCCACTCTCACGGTGAACGAGCTCGGCCACGCGGCGCAGCTCGTCGGTCATCCCCTGGGCCCGAGGTCGGGTCGCGGACGCAGCCGGTGCAGCAGGCCGGCGATCTCGCCCACCGGAAGGGCGAGCTGAGCGCCTCGGGCCACGGCGGCGGCCGGCATACCGTTGACCGCGGCGGTCGACGCGTCCTCGGCGATCACCAGCCCCCCGGCGCGCACGATGGCCTCGGTCCCCGCCGCGCCGTCGCGACCCATGCCGGTCAGCACGACGCCGGTGGCGTGGCTGCCGAGCGCCTCGGCCGCGCTGTCCAGCAGCACGTCGGCCGCTGGCCGGTGGCGTCCGACCACGCGATCCGCGTCCAGGTGCATGCGCAGCCGGGCGTCCAGCAGCAGGTGAGCCCCGTCGGGCGCGAACCACACCCCGGGCTCGGCCAGGGCACCCTCGCTGGCCATCCGCACGGGCAGCGGCGCCAGATCGTCCAGCCAGCGGGCCAGCCCCTCGATGAATCCCGGGGCCATGTGCTGAACGACGAGAACCGGCACCGGGAAGCGCGCGGTGAGACCCTCGATCACCGAGCGCAGGGCGCGGGGGCCTCCGGTCGAGGCGCCGACCACGACGGCCGCCGTGCTGTGGTGGGCGACCAGCTGAGCGGTGGGGGGGGAGGGCCGCGACGGGGTGGTGGTGCGGTGAGCGAGGCGGGCCACGGCCAGGCGCTTGATGCGTCGGCGCAGGGCCACGGCCGAGGGCCCCTGGCTCTGATCGAGGCGGATCTCCGCCTTGGGGATCGCCTCCAGCGCGCCGCTGGCCAGGGCGGCGGCGGCCCGGTCGCTGCCGCGCCGTGTGTGGGAGCTGATGACCAGGATCGGGCACGGCTGGCGCCGCATCACCTGCTGGGTGACCTGCAGGCCGTCCAACCCCGGCAGCTCGATGTCCATCGTGATCAGGTCCGGGGCCAGTCCTTCGATCGAGGAGAGCAGGGCCTCGCCGTCGGCGCACACTCCGACCACCCGCAGATCGTCATCTCGCTCCAAGAAGCGGGTCAGGGCGTGGGCGTAGGTGGCCGAGTCCTCGCATATGACGATCCGGACGGGAGCGTCCGTCCTCATCGGCGTTCGATCAGGCGCCCCACGGTCTCGAGCAGGGCGCGCTGGTCGAACTCCGCCTTGACCACATAGGCGTCCGCGCCCGCCTCGGCCCCGCGGCGACGGTCCTCCTCACCGGCCCGCGAGCTGACGATGACGACCGGCAGGGTGTCGGTGTCGGGCTCGCCCCGGATGTGCTGCAGCAGCGTCAGGCCATCCATCTCGGGCATCTCGATGTCGGTGACCACCAGCTCGAGCTCCGGCTCGCGGGTGATCACCTCGAGGGCCTCGACTCCGTTGGCGGCGGTCAGGACCTCGTAGCCCGCACCCTCGAGGATGCGCCGCTGCAGCTCGCGCACGGTGAACTGGTCATCGACGACCAGCACGCGGCTGACATGGCTGGCCTCCTCGCGGGCCCGCGCGGCGGCCACCGCCGCCCGACGACGCACGAGAAACGAGGGCTCGAGAATCAGCGCCACGCGGCCGTCACCGAGGATGGCCGCGCCCAGGTACCCGGGCAGATCGGCCAGCAGCGGGCCGAGCGTCTTGACCACGGCCTCTTGGTCGCCCAGCAGCCGATCGCAGACCACCGCCATGCGCTGCCCGGCCGCGGACACGACAACAGCGGGAGAGCGGGGCGCCAGCTCCTCGCCCGCCGCGCCGATCGCCTCGGCCAGGTCGATCAGAGCCACCGTGCTTCCGCGCAGGTCGATCGACGGACGGCCCCCAAGCGTGGTCACGGTGTCGATGGCGAAGGCCTCGACCACACTGGGCAGCGGTAGTCCGAAAGGCTGACCCCCGCGCTCGACCAGCAGCAGCTCCATCAGTGCCAGGGTGAGGGGCAACAGCAGCGTCACCGCCGTGCCCCTGCCGGGCTCACTGGCGATCTCCATTCCTCCGCCCAGGCTCTCCACGTGACGCTTGACCGCGTCCAGGCCGACCCCTCGCCCGGACAGGTCGCTGACGCGACCCGCCGTGGAGAAGCCCGGCTCGGCCAGCACCTCGACCAGCGAGCCCGCGCGCCGCCCCCGCTCCTGGATCTCGGTGGAGACCCCGCGGCCGTCGTCGGAGACCGTGATGGCGACCAGCCCTCCCCGCGGCTCAGCGCGCAGCTCGACCGTGCCCTCTGGGGCCTTGCCCGCCGCCGCCCGTTGTTCGGGCGTCTCGATCCCATGGGAGACGGCGTTGCGCAGCACGTGAACGATCGTCTCTGAGACGCCGTCGAGGATCACGCGGTCCAGCTGGGTCTCGGTGCCATGCATCTCGAGCTTCGCCTGCTTGCCCGTCTCGGCCGCCATGTCGCGCACCGCTCGCGGGAAGGGGCCGATGATCGAGCTCAAGGGCAGGGTGCGCATCTGGATCACCGAGTCCTGCAGGTCGGCGAGCAGGATGTCTCCGCTGCCGAGCTCTTCCTCCAGGCGCTCCTCGTCCTCGTTGCCCCGGCGCAGCAGGTGGTCCAGGCGCCGGCGGTGAAGCACCGTCTCGCCCACCACGTCCAGCAGGCGGTCGATCTTCGCGGTGCCCACACGCACCGACGTTGGGCTCGCGCCGGACAGCGATGATGAGGAGGGCGGCGCGGCCGCGGTGAGCTCCGCGACGGCCGCGGGGCTCGGCTGGCCGGGCGGCTCGGGGTGGGGCGGCTCGGGGTGGGGCGGCTCGGGATCGGTATCGGGCGGTTCGAGATCGGGCGGGGGCGGTTCGGGGATCGCTGCCGGACTGCCGGCCCCCGGGGCGCGGGGGCCGTTGGGAGCGGGCGCGGGCTCAGTGCCCGCGGCGGCGCGCAGCTCGGCCACGGTGGCGGCCGGGTCACCGTCGTCGCCCTGAATGGATCGGCGGATGGCGTCGGTGGCGCTCAGCAGCGCGGTGGTCAGCCCGGGCGGCAGGGCTCCGTGCTCGCGCGCGTCCTCGAGGATGTCCTCCATCGCCCCGGCGATCGTGGCGGCGGCCGGGAACCCCACCATGCCGGCGTTGCCCTTGATCGAGTGGGCGTCGCGGAACAGCGCGTCAACCGAGTCCGCGGGGGCTGTCCCCGCCTCGGTGGCGAGCACCAGGTCGACGATTCTGTCCAGGCGCTCGCTGGTCTCCTCCCGGAAGATCTGCAGCAGCTGGGGATCGATGTCGTTCATCGACCGCGCGGGCTGGCTGCGCTCATCAGCGCCCGGATGTCCAGCAGCCCGATGAGGACCCCATCGACGAGCACGGCGCCGTGAAGCAGCGGGGATTCCGAGGGCTCGGGCTCGGCGTCGATATCGGTGACGTCAGTGACGTCCTCGACGGCCAGGGCCAGACGTCGCCCGTCGTCTTCGGTGACGATCAGGCGTTGGGGGCTGTGGTCGCCGGACAGGCCCAGCAGGACGGCCAGGGAGGCGACCGGGACCACCGATCCGCGCAGGTTGCGCACGCCCATGATCACGCTCGGGGCCCCCGGGAGGGGCGTGACCTCCCCGAGCTCGGCGACCTCGGTCACATGCTCGATCGGCAGCCCGTAGGTCTCGCCGGCCACAACGGCACGGACGTGGGTGGAGCTCATGGGGCGCTGGGATGGTCGAGCGGCGCCACGGATGCATCCTAGTGCGCCTCGCGGGCGGGCCCCTCTGTCGCGGACCGTCGGGCAGGTTCGGAGGGGTGAAGCTCTGCGAAGGCCACGCCCGTGCGAGATGGCCGCCCCCGGCACTGTTAGGCTGGCTGACTGATGGAGGGACGTCGGTTCGCCGACCCGGTTCGCCGTTTGCTGGCACTGTTCGTGCTGATCTTCGTGCTGGTCGCGACGGCGGTGGGATTGACGCTGTGGCGCTACGGCGTGGCGGTCAACCAGGCCCAGGTCGCCCTGCATAAGAGCCAGACCCAGGTCGACCTGCAGGCGGCGGACACGGCTCTGGGACGCATCTCGGCGGCCCTGGAGGGGTTCGTGTCCGATCGCGACCCGGCCGATGTGGCGATCATCGATCAGAACACCGCCGTGTATCGCAGCCGGCTGGAAGCCGCCCGGCACCAGCCCGACGTCGACGCCGACCAGCACGTGCTGATCCGCAAGGCGCGGGCCTCTTTCGATGGGCTGGTGGCGGCCGCTCGGGTGGAGATCCTCGGGTCCCGCGCCGGCCCCACCGCCCAGGCGGGCCTGTCGAAGTTCTCCTCGCAGCTGGGGCCGGTGGAGAAGCAGATCGACACCACACAGTCTGACTTCCTGGCCGATGGCGCCAAGGCGCAGGCCACCGCCCGCGACAGCGAGAACCTGGCCCAGGTGCTGGGCATAGTCGCCGGAGCCCTCGCCCTGCTGGCCACGATCATCGCCGCGACGCTGGCGGTTCGGCTCGTGCGGCGACTGCTGCACAGCATCCAGCGAGCGGTCAGTGACCTGTCGGGCACGGCCAGCGAGATGGCGGCCGCGGCCCAGGAGGCCGCGGCGGCCAGCACCCAGCAGTCGGCGGCGATCGCCGAGGCGGCAGCCACCGTGGATGAGCTCAGCGCCACGGCGTCGGCCATCGCGGCCAGCGCGCAGGAGAGCGCCGACGCCGCCCGGCAGACCGAGCAGACCATGGACGACATGCGCCGCCAGGTGTCAGAGATCGCCGACCGCTCCTCGGAACTGGGTCAGTCCAACCAGGAGATCTCGGAGATCCTCGAGCTGATCAACGAGATCTCCGAGCAGACCAACCTGCTGGCGTTGAACGCCGCCATCGAGGCGGCCCGTGCGGGTGAGGCCGGCCGCGGGTTTGCCGTCGTCGCCTCCGAGGTGCGCCGGCTGGCCGAACGCAGCGTGAAGTCGACCGCCTCGATCGAGGAGATCATCCGCGTCGTCCACGACAAGACCAACGCCACGATCCTCACCACCGAGCAGGGGACCAAGCAGGTCGCTCACGTGGAGGAGTTGATGCGCAGCTCCTCCACCTCGCTGGACGACAGTCTGAGCGCGATCGAACAGCAGAAGCAGGCGGCCGAGCAGCTGGCCAGCGCGATGACCGAGATCAACGCCGCCGCCCAGCAGCTGGCTTCCACCCAGGATCAAGGCCTGGCCAACGCCCAGCGGCTCGAGTCGTTGTCGGGCGAGCTGCAGCAGACGCTCGCGCGCTACGGGATGTCGAGCACCAACGGCGCCACCCCGCCGTCCTCCAGCGAGCATTGAGAGTCCCTCAGGCCCGCGCTGGCCGGCCTGGTCGCCGCCGGGCTGACCATCGCCATGGCCGGTGGGCCCGCGCCGGCTGACGAGACTTCAGCCCGGCGGGCTGGTGCGCAGCGGACCGACGTCGATGCTCGGAAGCGGAGGTGGTGTCGGCCCGCCCAGATGGGTGACCGCCTGGACCTGGATGCTGCTCGAGCGGCAGGTCGATTCGGTGAAGAAGGTGCCGGTCACCCGCACCCGCTCGCCCACCAGCAGCTGGGTGGCGATCCGTGGCGAGGCGAACAGGCCGATCAGGTGCTCGTCGGTGCGCAGAGCCAGGCACTCGCCGGCGTTACGTATGGTTCCGGTCAGGGTCAGCAGGTCGCCGTCGTGCCAGGTCAGGCCGTTGGCCGCCAGCGAGTCACAGCCAGCCAGGGAGAGGGTCACGAGCAGCGCGAGTAGTCGCCTCACGGCCCGGCACTCTAGGGTGACCGGCCCCTAGAAGTAAGTGTTGATGCTCGAGGCCAGCAACCCGTCGAGGTTCACCATCGCCGCCTGGTCGAGCAGCTGGACGGTGCCGTTGGGTCCAAAGGTGTACAGGCCGCTGGCCGGCTGGCGGACACGCCGCCAGGCCCAGTCCGCGTAGGAACGCAGCGCCTGGCGGTAGCCGGGATCGGGGCGCACGGCGTCGAGCAGAAGCAGGTTGCGGAAGTAGACCGAGACGAAGAACGCGGGCTCACGGTGAAGGCGTCCGGCGTCGAAGTGAATCAGCGCCGCCTCGGCGGTCTCGGTGGCGTCGCTCAGGTAGGAGGCCTGTCCGGTGGCCCGCCACAACAGCACCCCGGCTCCGACCATCGTGCCCTGGTTATAGCTCCACGTCGTGGCGTCGACCGTGCCGTCGGGGGCCACGTGATCGCCGTAGAGGCCCCCGGCCTGCGCCAGGCAGTCGCGGACCCAGTCGTACATCTTCTTGGCCCACTCCAGCGTGCTCCGGTCGGCGGTGAGCTCATAGAGGCGGACACCCAGCTCGGCGGCTGGGGCTCCGGTGACGGTGTTGCGCTGATCGTTGCGCGGGCTGTCGGAGAACGGGATGCCGCCCGGGCAGCCGTGGGTCGGGTCGGCGTCCCAGGCCGCGATGATGGCTGAGAAGATCTCGCGGGCGCGGGCAAGATGGCCGGTCTGACGGTCGGTGCGGTACAGACGCACGAGCTCGAGGCCCACCCACGCGTTGTCGTCATAGAAGGTCTGGCCTCCCGGCCCCAGGGGCGGCGTCACTGCCCCTTCGTAGGCGGGCGGCTGACGGCTCGCGCCCCAGTAGGACTCCAGGCCGGCCAGGCGCTCGGCCACGTGGCGGCGGTAGCCGCGCGAGGCCCCAGGGACACCGGCCATGCTGATGGTCGCCGCCAGGGCCTGGGAGTAGGGCCACAGATAGGAGTAGGGCGAGCCCCGGTACAGGCGGGCGCTCGGCAGGTAGAACACCCGCTGCATCGCCCGATAGGCGTCCTGGGCGCGGGCCGCGTAGCCGCGCAACGGCGGGCGCTTGGGGTGGGGGCGGGGCTTGACTCGGCGGTGGGTGCGGGCCGGGCGGCGGGGCCCGTGAGTGCGGGCCCGGCGGGGACGGCGGGAGCGGTGGGCGGGCGACGGCCGGTAGGCCACCTGGGCGGGGTAGGCGCTGGGGGAGGGTGCCGGGCGGGCGGCGTCGGCGGGCGCCGCCGTAAGCGCGACGAGGGCGGCGCTGGCGGGCAGCGCGGTCAGGGCCAGGGCGGCGCTCGTCGCCAGTCGGCGCGGGAGCGTGCGCTCGTGCGCAAGCGACCGGCTGCGCGCCAGCGACCACCAGCCCGGGAGCGTACGCGCTGAATATGCCGGCAGTGGGGGCGAGGCCTTGGGTAGCGTGGGTCGTCTGAACACGTTCGTGGGTAGAACCCGCGCAGGAGACAGGCGGACCGGCGGACCGCGCAGGTCTCTCCCGCATACGCCGTCGACGACGGAGCTCCTTCGCGTCTAGAATCCGACCCGGGCCAGGGGTCCCCGGGTGCGAGCGCTCGACCAGACCTCAAGGCGCCGAGACTTGGCAGGATCACGACGATCGCAGGAGGGTCGAGGTGGTCATCAGTGGTGTCAGGGCGTTGGCCGTTACGGCCGCAGCGTTCGCCGTAGCGGGCGCGGTCAGCGGCAGCGCTGGGGCGCAGGGCCCGTCCCTGCCCTCGGTCCGCTCCGGACACCGGCCGGGTCCCGATGCCCTCTATCTGGCGCCCGCCGACGCACCTCAGCTCCAGAACATCGCGCCCTGGCGTGCCCCTCCGATCCTCGTATCGGGAGCGACGGCCTACCGCCACGGAGAGTTTCTGTATCAGGACTTCCTCTATGACGACCACGGGGCTGCGGGCGGAGCCGATCCCAACAGCCCGTTTGGCCCCAGCTCGCACCTGTTCTCGCCAACGGCGGGCACCTACACCTACCCCACCGACCCCGTCTACGCCAACAACGCCGCTGACCTGATCGAGTTCCGTATCCGTCCCCTGGCTGATGCCACCGCGTTTCGCGTCACCCTGAACACGCTCAAGGACCCCCAGCGCACCGCGTTTACGATCGCGCTGGGCGGGACCCCGTCAACCAGCGTGCCTTGGCCCCACGGTGCCGGTGTGTCCTCGCCCGCTGCCCTGTTCGTCACGGTGCACGGCGCCACGGCCGAGCTCACCGACGCCACGGGAACGGTCAAGGCGCCGGCGCCCACGGCGACCGTCGACCTCACGCGTCGCCAGATCGATGTTCGCGTGCCCCACGCCGCCTGGAACCCCGGCGGGACCAAGGTGCGCACGACCGTCGGCGTCGGTCTGTGGGACCCCGCCGCCGGCGCCTACCTGGCACCCGTCGCCGGATCGGCGACGGCCACTGCTCCCGGCGGAGCCGGGCCGGCGAGGGCGGCGTTGGTGAACGTGGGGCCCCGGCTGAGCGAGCCCTATCCGGACCTCGCCACCACCCCGGGGGCAACGATCGGCGACGCCGCCGCAGGCGCCGCCGTGCAGGGTCGCTGGTGGCGCGATCGCCAGCAGGCCGACGCCCTGCGTCTGGGTGACATAAGCCAGTTCTACGCCGACGTGGACTTCTCCAAGCTCGCCGCCGGCACCGCAGACGAATCCGGCGTCCCCCAGGCCGGCGTGCTGGACCGGATCTTGGTCAGCCATTACGCCTTCGGTCAGGGGCTAGATCCCTCCAGGGTCTGCTACGACCTCGCCGCCAAGTTCAGCGCGGGGGCACAGTGCATCGGCCGCCTCGTCGGGCAGCTGCAGCCCTATGCGCTCTACGTTCCGCGCAAGCCCGAGCCTGCGTCGGGCTGGGGCATGACCCTGCTGCTGCATTCACTGTCGGCCAACTACAACCAGTACTCCGCTTCGCGCAACCAGTCCGAGCTGGGGGACCGCGGGGCGGGGTCGCTGGTTCTGACCCCCAGCGGGCGGGGCCCCGACGGCTTCTATGCGGGCATGGCCGAGGCGGACACGTTTGAGGCCTGGGCCGACGTCGGGCGCCACTATCATCTCGATCCCGACTGGTCGACGGTCAGCGGCTACTCGATGGGTGGGTTCGGCACCTACCGCCTGCTCGCCCGCTGGCCTGATCTGTTCTCGCGCGGCATGTCGACGGTGGGGATCCCGGGGACGGCGGACCCGCAGGTAGCGTCCCTGCGCAACACCCCGATCATGGCCTGGAACGCCGCGGGGGACGAGCTGGTCCAGGTCAATCAGAGCGAGGCAGCCTGGCAGCACCTGGCCGCCGCCGGGCTGCGCTTCAGGGAGTGGTTGTTCCCGGGAGCCGATCACCTGACTCTGGCCACCAACGACGAGTACGGCCCCGCGGCTGACTTCCTCGGCTCCCACCGGGTCGACCGCAACCCCGCCCACGTCACCTATGTCGCCCACCCGGCCGAGGACTCGCCCGGCGCCCAGACCGTGGCCGACCATGCCTACTGGCTATCGGGTGTCGCCACCCGCGACGCCAAGAGCTCGCCCGTCGGAACCATCGATGTGCGTTCTGAGGGCTTTGGCACCGGGGACCCCAAGGTCCTCGGAGTCCAGCAGGGGGCGGGGACGCTCAACGGTGGCTACCACGGCCCCACGCCCTACGTCGAGCGTCGCCAGGAGTGGGGACCGGCTCCGGCGACGCCCGTGCGCGACGTGCTGGACATCTCGGCGACCAACGTCTCGACGGTCAGCATCGACCCGGCCCGTGCTCGCGTGACCTGCGCGCCCCGGCTGAACGTGACCAGCGACGGTCCCCTCACCGTGGTGATCGCCGGGTGCGGTCCCTCCGGACGTCAGGGCTTCCGCGCCGGCCGCTCGTCGCGCGCGCTGACCTGCAACAGCCGGCGCCGGTTGGTCATACGACTGCGCCACCCGCACGGCAGCAGGGTGCTCGCGGCCGAGGTGTTCATCGGATCGCGACACGTGCGGTCGGTGCGTGCGCGCGGAGCCTCAGGCGCGCTGCGGCGCCTGACGATCGACCTGCGCGGACGCCTGCGGGGGACGGTGACCGTGCGGGTGAGGATGCGCGTTCTCGGCCGTGGTGGGCGCGCCCGGACGATCACCGACCGGCGCGTTTACCGGACCTGCATTCCCGGCCGCCGCCGCGCCCTTTCGGGTCGCCCGCGGCGTCGGCGTCGCTGAGGCCGCTCTCAACCGGCATCGATCCGCGAACGGAAGGCGTCCGCCGGCTCGACGACAGCGCCGGCTGCCCGCACCTGGTCGGCCAGCCAGCGGTCGGAGGTGACCACACACACGGTCGCGCGTGGGGACTCGGCGCGCACCCGTCGCACGATCTCGTCGTCGGCGGCATCCGGCTGGGGCCGCGGTGCGTGGGCGACCTCGATCACCGGAGAGGAAATCGGGGGATCGGGCCGGCGCTCGAAGACGACCGTGATGTCGTCTCCGCTGGTGGCTGCCCACCGCTCCAGCAAGTCAACCAGGCGGACCATCGCCGCATGGCGGTCGCGCCACCACCCGTCCGGTCGCGTACCGATCACATTCATCCCGTCGACGTAGAGGCGCACTCCCGAAGCCTGGCGTAAAGAACCCCTGGGGGTCGTATCAGGCCCTTGAGCATGACCCTGCGCGCGATCGCTGCGGCGCCCAGCTCCTGCGCAAGGCGCTCCAGAATAGGCAGAATCTCGCGCTTCGCAGGCGATTCGCGGATGCCGGAGGAGGGACTCGAACCCCCGACACGCGGATTATGATTCCGCTGCTCTAACCGACTGAGCTACTCCGGCGGGGGCGTGCAGTCTAGGAGACCGCCGGGCCAGAAGAGGTGTCGCTCGGCGCTTCCAGAGCAGGTACGGACGGTCGCGTGACGAACGTCCGAGGATGACCTGGAGAGCCTTGCGGCGTGCCGCCAGCGTGACGGGACTGAGCCTGATGGTGGGGACGGCCGGCGCGGGCGCGGCCCAGGCGGCGCCGGACGCGGTACGCGCCGCCGTTGACGATGCGCAGGTCCGCGGAGCGATCAGCACTACCCAGGCCGACGGCTACCGCGCCAGCTACGCCGCCGCGCTCAGCGCCCTGAGCCCGCTGCGCGGGGTCCGGCGCCGCGAGCTTCGCTCCGCTGTGGCCATCGTGCGCTCGATCGTGGCCCACGGGCGCCTCACGCCGTCGCGGATGGGGCTGGTGTTCCTCACCCTGTCGCGCAACACCGATTGGTGGTCCCGGCACGGGCCGCCGGCGGCCGGCTCCGCCGGCGAGCCCGACACGCACGGCCGACGCTGCCGCCCGCTGCGCTCGGCCCGTGCGCGCACGGCCCGCGTGACCTTCCCCGGCAGCGCGATCCAGTTCGAGTACTACCCGGGGCTCGGCCTGCAGCTTCAGGTCAACGGAACGTTCGCGGCCGCCAACGCCCTGCTGCGCCAGCACACGGCTGCAGCCCTGGCGCAGGCCGGGCAGATCCTCGAGCAGATGCGCCCCTTGGTCTCCACCCGGGCCGGGCTGACGACGTGGGAGTACGAGTTTCCCTTCGGCGGAGCGGCGCCGCCCTGGACGAGCGGACTGTCGCAGGCCACGGCGATCGAGGCCTACGTCAGCGCCGCCGCCGCGCTGAAGCGGCCCGACTACCTGCCGCTGGCGCTGGGGTTGTCGCGCCTGTTCTCCCGGGCCGCCCCGGCCGGGGTCAATCTGCGCCTGGCTCGGGACGGCAACTGGTATCTGCTCTACAGCTTCGATCGTGCCCAGCGAGTTCTGAACGCCCACCTCGATGCAGTCGTGGCGTTGTTCGACCTGGCCGCCGCCACCCGGGACCCGGCTGTGGCCTATCTCGAACGCGAGGGCCTGCGGGCGGCGCGCCGGCACATCGCCCACTTCGATACCGGCCGCTGGTCGCGTTACGCCGAGGGCGGGTCCATCGCTGACCTCAACTACCACGTGCTCAACCGTGACCTGGCTCGAGCGGTGTGCCAGCGGACGAAGGAAACGGCGATCTGCCGGGCCTGGCACAGCTTCACGCGTGAGCTGCAAGCCCGCTGCCCAAAGCCTCGACGCCCGACACCCCCGCCGGGTCCGGGCGGTCCGCCCCCGGTCAGGGGCGGACCAACTCCGGTCGTCTGGCCTAGCGCTTCCTGAGCGCGGCCAGGTACGCGTCGGCCATCTTGCGATAGCCGGCGGGCTTGAGGTGGATGTCCGGGCCCTGCGCCCGTGCGTCGCAGTACCAGGCCAGGGTGCAGATGTTCGCCACCGCCACCGGTATATCGCCGTAAGGGGCGAGGGTGGTGGTCTGGGTGAACGGGATGTAGGCACCGAAGGCGGCGGTGGCGTCCACGAAGCGGATGCGCTTGGCCGCGTATGCGTTCTTCAGCGTCGGGTTGATCTGGTCGCGAAAGACGGTCACCGAAGCGCTGGCCACCGTCTTGCCCTGGTCGTTCTTGACGTACTGGCCGAGCACCACGTCGGGGTAGGTCGAGCCGATGATGACCGCCTTGGCCCCGGCCGCCTTGCGTAGCTGCGCGGCGATGATCGGCAGGTTCTTCTTGATCCTGGCCAGACCGGTGTTCACACAGCCGGCGATCTCAGCGAACGTCGGCTTGGCGCCGCACGGCGCAACGTCGTTGCCCCCGACGCTGAGCGTCACCAGCGTGATCTGCCCGCGATGCCTGCGCATGAACTTCGTCGCGTAGGCGAGCTGGGAGGTGGCCGGCGAGGTGCTGGCGTACGGGCGTGCCTTCTCGCAGCGACGGCTGCCGTCCAGCATCGAGCCGGTGGTCGCCCCTCCGCAACCGAGCTTGACCACCTTCAGGCCCTTGTAGCCCTTGACCTTGCGCGCCTGCGGACCCAGGAAGTCCGTGTAGCCGTTGTTGGTGGGGATGTCTGCCTGCTTGGGGCCGATGGGCTGATAGCCCTGCGAGTAGGAGTCGCCCAGCGACAGGTAGTACTTGGGGGCCGCGCTCGCCTCCGCGGGCACGCACAGCGCGCTCGCCGCCAGGACGGGGACCAGGAGCCTGGAAAGTCTCATCTACACCTCTTTGACTGTTGGATTGGCGCCCGCCCGAGGCCTACCGCAAGGGGACCCACCGTAACGAACCCGGTAGGGATGCCCGAGGTGCGCCGGCGGCCGGCGCGGGCCTGCGAGACTTCGAGCGTGACCGAGCCGTGCCTGACCGGGGGCTGCCTGTGCGGTTCGATCCGCTTCGAGCTGACCGAGCCCGCCCGCACCGCCGGCTACTGTCACTGCACCCGCTGCCAGCGGCGCTCGGGCACGGCGGCCTCGCCGCAGGCGCGCATCGACGGCGCCACACTGAAGCTGCTGGCGGGCCAGGAGCTGTTGAAGGGATGGCGTCATCCCGAGGGCGGCTTCGAGAAGCTGTTCTGCGGCCGCTGCGGCGCCCAGCTGTTCAGCCGCAACCCGGACGCACCGGAGCAGATGAGCGTGCGCATGGGGGCCTTCGACGGCGACCCGGGTGTGCGACCCAGCTGGCGACACTACGTGGCCTACGCCGCGCCCTGGGAGCCAATCCCCGACGACGGGCTCGAGCGCTGCGCCGAGTGGAAGCCCCGCTGACCCGCCGGTCGGGAGGCTGCTCGCGTGATCGTGCTCGCCGGGTCCGGCTCCGATCATCGGCTCGCGTGATCCTGCTCGCATGACCCTGCTAGCCGTGCCCAACGTGTCTGAGGGGCGTGACCTGCCGCTCGTCGGGGAGATCGGCAGGGCGTGGGCGGTGGGGGAGGGCGTCACCCTGCTCGACGTCCACGCCGACAGCGATCATCACCGGTCCGTCTACACCCTCGCCGGCCCACCGGGCGCCCTGTCCGGGGCGCTGGTGGCGGGGGCGGCAGCGGCGGTCGGCCGCATCGACGTCAGCCGGCCCCGGGGTGCGCATCCCCACGTCGGCGCCCTGGACGTGGCGCCGATCGTCCATCTCGACACCGCCGCGCAGGGCGCCGCCTGTGCCGAGGCGCTGGTGGCCGCCGATCGTCTGGCCAGCGAGCTCGAGCTGCCGGTCTTTCTCTACGGCGTGCTGGCCGCGGGCCGCACGCGAGCTCAGCTGCGTCAGGGGGGCCTGGCCGGGCTGGCCCAGAGGATGGCCGACGGCGAGCTGCGGCCCGACTTCGGCCCCGAGCGCCCGCATCCGACCGCCGGGGTGACACTGGTGACCGCGCGTCCGCCACTGGTGGCGTTCAACCTCGAGCTGGCGCCCCCCGGCGACCTGCGGCTGGCCCAGCACATCGCGGCCGAGCTTCGCGAGGGCGGTGCCGCCGGGCTGACCGGGCTGCGGGCGATCGGCATCGAGCTGACCAGCCGGGGGGGCGTCGCCCAGGTGTCGACCAACGTCGAGGATCCGACGGCCCTGAGCCTGGGCGAGGTGACGCGGGCGGTGGCGCAGAGGGGACCGGTGGCGGCGGCCGAGATCGTCGGCCTGGTGCCTCGTGCCGCGCTCGAGGATTTCCCCGACGGGGTCCCGATTCGGGAGTTCGACCCCGCCCGTCAGGTGATCGAGAACGCTCTAGGCTTCTGAGTCCGATGGCCCAGACCAAGCGCAAGCGACGGACCAAGCACCGCGGCAACGCGGCGGGCGTCGTCGAGGCCCGCGGCCGCACGGGCCGCAAGCCCACACCGGGGGAGAAGCGCAGCACGGCTCCTACCTCCAAGGCCGAGCAGGCCAAGGTCCGGCGTCAGGAGCGCCTGGACCGCCCGCCCACATGGCGGGCGGCCATAAACCGGGCGCTGATCGCGGCCGCCTTCATGTTCGCGCTCAGCCTGCTACTGCTGAAGATGACGGTCAGCCAGGCGTTCTCGGTGATGCCGCTGGTAGCTGTCTTCTACGTTCCGCTCGGCTACTACACCGAGCTGTTCATGTATCGCCGGCGCATGCGCCAGAAGGCCTCGGGAGGCGCATGATCGAGGTCCGTACCTTCACGGTCGGACCGGTGGCGGAGAACTGCTTTCTCGCTCGCCTGCCGGGATCGGACCGCGCCATCATGGTCGACCCCGGCGAGGAGGCGGAGCG
>DASYID010000124.1:0-50843 GCA_036252775.1 Solirubrobacteraceae bacterium | reverse complement strand
GAGGCGTGGCCGCTGCTGCGCGTCGAGCTGCCCGGCCAGACCGAGGCCTACTACACCCACGTGCGCGAGCCCCAGCTGGACGCCTACCCTCCGCTGTCGCTCACCGAGGCCCGGAAGGCCAGCTGCATCCTGGGTATCCAGGCGCCCGAGAACACGCGCGCCCTGTCGAGCATCGACCCCGACCGCCTGGCGCGCGCCGCGGCGGCGCGCGAACCGGTGCAGGACGCGGTCATGCGCTCGCGGCGCTGCTTGACCCTGTGGCCCACCGAGGCCGGCGCCCAGCAGGCGGGCATGTCGCTGTCGGGCTATACGGACTTCGTGGGCCGGGCGCTGTTCTTGGACCGCGAGGACCCAGTGGCCGCCTGGCGGACCCTGCGCGAGTTTCAGGAGGAACTGGTGACCACCCTCAAACCTTGCCGCGAGCTGCATATCCAGGCCCCCGGAACCGACTTGCGCCTGCAGGTAAAGGGGCGCACCTGGGTCAACTCCGACGGGCGTCGCAACATGCCCAGCGGAGAGGTCTTCACGGGTCCGATCGAGGCCTCGGCCGAGGGTCAGATCCACTTTGCCATCCCCTCCAGCCCCCCGGGGGTGGAGGTCGCCGGGGTGACGCTCACCTTCAGCCAGGGTGAGGTCGTCGCCGCCGATGCCCAGCGCGGGGCGGCCTACCTGCAGCGCACCCTGGCCACCGACGACGGGGCGCGGCGCCTGGGCGAGATCGGCATCGGCACCAACATGGGCATCACCCGACCGACCGGAGCGATCCTGTTCGACGAGAAGATCGGCGGCACCGTCCACCTGGCCCTGGGCCGTTCCTATCCCGAGACGGGCGGCGTCAACCGCTCGGCGGTGCACTGGGACCTCATCTGCGACCTGCGGACCGACGGGCGGCTCACGGCCGACGGTCAGGTTCTCCTGGAGAACGGCCGCTTCGGTTAGACGCCTCGACGGCGGCCGCCACCAGGACCGCTGGGGACAGCGATACGGTGCCCCGGTGCGCCGCACCAAGATCGTCGCCACCATCGGGCCCGCCTCACGCGACGTCGAGGTGCTCGTGCGCATGGTCGCCGCGGGCATGGACGTGGCTCGTCTGAACTTCTCTCACGGCACCCCTGAGGAGCACGCCGAAACGGCCCGACGCGTGCGCGACGCGGCCGGTCGGGCCGGACGCCAGGTGGCGATCCTCCAGGACCTGCCGGGGCCCAAGCTTCGCATCGGGGCGTTGGCCGATGACGTCGTCGAGCTCAAGCCGGGCGATTGCGTGACCTTCGAGTGCGGTGGCGAGGCCCGTCCGGGTGATGCGCACCGGATGTCGATCTCCTGGCCGGGCCTGGCCGAAGCGGTGAGCCCCGGCGACGTGATGTACCTGGCCGACGGGGCCGTGCGCCTGCGCACGCTGCGGGTCCGAGGAGCTGAGGCCGAGCTCGACGCCGAGGTTGAGATCGGGGGCTCGGTCGCCTCCCGTCAGGGCATGAACATTCCCGGTCCGGTGGACGCGCTGCCCTCGCTGCCCGAGGAGGATCTCGTCCACCTTCGCCAGGGCGAGTCGATCGGCGTGGACATGATCGCGCTGTCGTTCGTGCGCCGCCCCGACGATGTGCGCTTCGTGCGCGAGCACACGCGGCTGCCTCTGATCGCCAAGATCGAGAAGCCGCAGGCCATGGAGCAGGCCGAGGAGATCCTGCGGGTGGCCGACTGCGTGATGGTGGCGCGGGGCGACCTGGGGATCGAGCTGCCCATCGAGGACGTGCCGATTGCCCAGAAGCGGCTGCTGGCCTTGGCCGGAGAGCTGGCCCGCCCGTCGATCACCGCCACCCAGATGCTGGACTCGATGGTTAGCTCCACCCGTCCCACCCGGGCGGAGGTCGCCGACGTGGCCAACGCCATCCTGGACGGGACCGACGCCGTCATGCTCTCCCAGGAGACAGCGGTCGGACAGCACCCGGTGGGTGCGGTGGAAATGATGGCGGCCATCGCGGTGCGCACCGAGCGCGAGGCGCCCTATGCGCAGTGGAACGAGCACCGGGTGCGCCGCGACGGCCGCGACCCGGCCTACACCCTCGCCCACAGCGCGTGCGTCGCCGCTCGCGAGCTGGGCCTGGACGCCCTGGTCATCCCCACGCTGTCGGGCCGCTCCGTGCGCCTGGTTTCGGCGCACCGTCCGACCGTTCCCATCTACGCGCTTTCCCCGGGCAAGGAGACCGTACGCCGGTGCGGCCTGATGTGGGGGGTGCAGGCGGATTCGATGCGCCGCCACGAGACCACCGAGGCCCTGATCGCCGACTGCGCTCGGCGGGTCCTGGAGCTGGGCTGGTGTCAGCGCGGTCAGCGCATCGGAATCACCGCGGGCCTGCCCAGCGGGCGCCCGGGCACCACCAGCCTGCTGCAGATCCAGGAGCTGTAGCCGCCCCCCTCTGCCGGCCGCCTCTGCCGGCCCCCCCTGCCGTGCCCCTAAGACGCGCCTAGGACCGCGATCGCGCGCGCCAGGCCAGGGCGGCGCCCGCCACGGCCATGACGACGAGCACGGACACGGCAATGATCGCCTCCGGCGCATCGAGGTGGCGCAGGCTCCCACCCAGGGCCGTGTAGGCAAACGCCCGCGGTGCCACCCCCAGCGCCGTGGCGCTTACGAACGCCCCCACCCCCACCGGCGACAGGCCCGCGGCGTAGTTGACCAGCGTGTAGGGCACCCCCGGCGTGATGCGCGCGTAGAGCACCGACACAAAGCCCCGCCGACCCACCCATTCCGAGGCCGCCCGCAGGCGTGCGCCCCCCAGCGCCGGAATCGCGTCCCCGGCCACCACACGCGCCACGGTGAAGGCCGCCAGGGCGCCCAGCGTGGCCGAGACGATCGATACCGCTGTGCCCAGCGCCGTCCCGAACAGGGCTCCGGAGGCACCCGCCAACAGCGGCCCGGGGAACAACCCGACGGTCAGCACGGCCGACACCGCCACGAAGGCCAGCGGGCCCAGGGCGCCCGAGCCCTCAAACCACTGGGCCACACGATGGACCGACACGGTGCCGCTGGTCACCAGCGCCAGCGCCGCCAGGCCCACCGCGGCGCCCAGGGCGATCAGGCGCACCCCCGGGCCCAGGCCCAGGCGGCGGTTCCGCGGCGCGCGCTGGTCGTCCTGCTCCGCGATCAACGCCCCGAGCGGGCGTAGAACTCCGCTTCCTGCCTTCCCAGCTCGGTGACGGGCGCCTCTGCGTAGATCCACTCCCGCGCGATCCGGTGCCAGTTCTGGCGCGCGTGCAGCTGGCTGAGCACGGCCAGCGTCAGCAGCTCCATGCGCCGGCCGAACAGGTGCTCGGGCCGCATGTCCTGGTGGCGCATCTCGCGGAAATAGGAGGAGCGAGGGTCCGAGGACTCGATCATCACCTCGGTGGCCAGCTCCGGCGTGAGCTCGAGCTCTGAGTCCTCGATGTACCAGTGGATGGCAAACGAGATGAACGCCATCAGCTGCTGGGGGTCGACCCGCTCGGGCTCGGGCAGAAACCCGCCCTCGGCCAGCAGCTCGTGCAGCGCCCCCGCGTCGCCGGCGACCACCGCCCGCTGGCAGGCGAGCTCCAGCTCGACATCGGCGGCATCCATGCGCTTGAACAGGCCGAAGTCCAGGAAGGCGACGCGCCCGTCCTCCATCAGCTTGTAGTTGCCCGGGTGGGGGTCGCCCGAGAACTGGTGGTGGCGATACAGACAGCCCATGTAGAAGCGGAAGATGATCTCTCCCAGGCGGTTGCGCCGCTCCTGGTCATAGCCCTTGTGCTCCTCAAAGCCCGTCCCCTCCACGAACAGCGACACCATCACCCGCTCACGCGACAGGCGCGTGATCACCTCGGGCACCACGATGAACGGGTGCCCATCGAAGATCCGTGCCAGCGACCGCTGGTTGGAGGCCTCGAGCTCGTAGTCGAGCTCTTCGTAGATGCGCTTGCGCACCTCGTCGGCAATCGCCTTGGCGTCAATCCCCGGGGCCAAGCGCTTGAGCAGGCGCAGGATGATCCCCAGGTTTTGCATGTCGGCCCGCACGGCGCCGGCCACGCCGGGGTACTGGACCTTGACGGCGACCTCGCGCCCGTCTGAGAGGGTGGCTCGGTAGACCTGGCCGATCGACGCGGCGGCGACCGGCTCGGGGTCGAAATGCTCAAAGATCTCGTCCAGGGGCGCGTCGAAGTCCTCCTCGATGACCTTGCGCATGTCGCGGAAGGACACCTTGGGGGCCGCGTCGCGTAGCTGGGCGAGCTTGCGCTGAAACTCCTCGCGGTACTCCTCGGGCACCAGGCCGACGTCCAAGAACGACAGCACCTGGCCGAGCTTCATGGCGGCACCCTTCATCGTTCCCAGGGCCGCGACGATCTGCTCGGCGGTCTCGATCTGGCGCTTAGCCAGCGCGGCCCGGGCCGCTTGTTCGTCGCGGGTGAGGTTGGCTGCGCGGGTTCCGAACTGGCGCACCGCCTGCCCGGCGGCCAGCCGCCCCACCGTGGCCGAGCGCCGAGCCCGAGAGGTGGGGATGCGGTCGCCGCGGGCCATCAGGCCCCGCGCTGCACCTGGGAGCCCGGCACGATGTCGTCGCGGCCGTCCTCCCAGCGCACCCAGGCCTTGTGCCCGCCGTCGTAGTCGGGGCCGAGCAGCACGAGCGTCGCCGGCTCGCCGAGCGCGGTGCAGGGCTCTGAGCCCTCGGGATCCAGGCCCCGCCACACGCGGATGAAGGGGTTGGTCTCCCATTCCTGGGCGATCGTGCTCGGGTCGGTGTGACCCGGGCGGATCGCCGTCTGGGGATCCAGCCCCATGAGCGTGGTCATGATCGACTCGTGCAGGTCGGCGTAGGTGGTGTGTCCCGGAGCCCGCACCCCGCCCACCGAGCCACGGAACAGCGTGTCTCCGGTGAACACCTGCGCGCCGTCGCCCTCGCCGTCCTGCACCACGAAGGACAGCATCCCGGCGGTGTGCCCGGGAGTGTGCAGGGCACGCACGCGCAGCCCGCCGACCTCGAGTTGCTCGCCGGGGCTGATCGTGGATGTCGCGCCGGAGACCTGCTCGCGCTCAAGGGGGTGGATCACGACCTCCAGCCCTGGCCACCGATCGGTGAGCGCCTCGAGCTCGCACACATGGTCGTAGTGGTGATGGGTGAGCAGGACGTGGCTGGGCGAGATGGCGTGTCGGTCGGCCGCCTCCAGCAGCGGCCCGACCGGTCCGCCCGCGTCAACGAAGGCCCCTGGTCCACCGCGACCGTCAGCCATCAGGTAGGTGTTGGACAGAAACTGGGGGTGCATGGACGTCTCGAGCAGCATGCGCAGATGGTGGCAGGTCACCCGCCGCCGGCGTAGGGTGTGCGGTCATGCAACTGATCCACACCTGTTATCGCGTCGGTGACCTCGACCGCTCGGCGGCGTTCTACCGCACGCTGGGCTTCGAGGAGATGGGTCGCATCCCGATTCGCGACGAGGCCATCAACCTGTTCATGAACCTGCCGGGCGACGGCGACATGCCGCGGCTCGAGCTGACCTACAACCATGGCGTGGACTCCTATGACCTGGGCACGGGCTACAACCACATCGCCATAACGGTGGAGGATCTCGACGCCAAGCTCTCGCAGCTGGCCGCGGCCGGCATCGATCCCGAGAAGGCCCCCTACAGCGTGCACGAGGGCGGCTCGCGCATCTGCTTCGTGCGCGACCCCGACGGCTATCGCATCGAGCTGATCGAGAAGCGCTGAGGGAGCGCCGCTCCGGGCTACGCGGCCGACGCGGTGGGCTCGTCGGTTCGCGGTCCCACCGGGACGACGAGCGGGCGCTCGGCCGGCACCCCGGTGTCGGCCGTCTGGGCCAGCTCCTCCTCTATGCCAAACGCCGAGCCGTCGCAGTCGATGCGAAAGCGCTGGGGGGCCACGCGGTCATCGGGTACCACCGGCACGCCCCACAACTCGTCCCAGCCGAACTGCTCGTGGGTCTGGGGGTTGAGCAGCACCGCGCGCGCGGGCATCGGGCAGGTGCCGTTGTGATGGTCCAGCGCGGCCCGGATGGCCGCGAGCATCTTGGCTTCCAATGAGGGCATGGCCCGCCTATGGTGCCACGTCAGGAGCCTGGAGCGTGGCGATGGCCGCAGGCGGCGCTACCCCGGCCCGGGCCGCCACCTCGCCGGCCAGGCGCTCGATCGTCGGACAGGCCAGGCCGTGGCGGGCGCCTGCCCGCAGCACCGCCCCCGCGATCGCGTCGAGCTCGGGGCGCCTGTCGGCCTCGATGTCGCGCGCCATCGAGCTGTTGAGCGTGTCGTGGGCATCATCGAGCTCGTCCATGACGGTGGCGGCCTCCAGCCTGGCCCCTTCGGCCCGGGCCACCGCGGCGGCCTCGGCCACCGCCGCCTCAAGCGTCGCCCGGTGGGAGGGGTCTGAGCGGATCGCTCCGAGGGTCAGGCCGGTGGCGCTGGTGGTGCAGGCCAGGGCGTTGAGGCGCACCAGCTTCGACCACATCACCTGGGCCTCGGACTCGAGCACCCGGGCGGGCACGCCGGCGGCCTCCAGGGATTGGGCCAGCCTCGTCAGCGACGCTCGCACCGGCGCCTGCACCGAGGCCATGTCCACCCGCAGGAACGGGCTCGTGTGCTCGATGCGCCCCGGGGCCGTTCGAGTCGACTCGATGCGGATCGCCCCGGCCGCCACCGGCCCGCGCAGGCGCTCGCGCAGCAGCGGCAGATGGTCGAGGCCGTTGAGCAACGGGACGGTCAGCTGCGGCTCGGCCCGCACCCGCTCCATGGCGGCCTGCAGTCCCGTGGACTTGGTGGCGACGATCAGCACGTCGACGGGCTCCTCCAGGTGGCTGGTGGCCCGGGGCCGGGCCGTGAAGGCGCCCAGGCGCTCGCTGCTGACCTCGATCCCCTGGCGAGCGATCAGCTCGGCGGTCGCCTCGCGGGCCACCACCAGCACGGGGTTGCCGGCCCGCTCGAGCGCCGCGGCCAGAAAGCCCCCCACCCCACCGGCGCCGAGCACCGCCAGCCGCATCCCCCGGTCAGTGCTCACAGCGGGTCTACCAGCACGCCGGGGTTCAGCAGCCCGCCAGGATCGACGGCGGCCTTGGCGCCCCGCAGCGCGGCGGCAAAGGCGTCGGGGCGCTGGCGGTCATACCACGACCGGTGATCGCGACCGACGGCATGGTGATGGGTAATCGTTCCGCCCGCGGCGATGATCGCGTCGGAGGCGGCCTGCTTGAGCGCGGCGAACTGCTCGAGCTCCTCACCCCGGCGAGCGGGGGCCAGGATGGTGTAGTAGGGGGCCGGGCCGTCGGGGTAGACGTGGGTGAAGCGGCAGGTGACCTGGCCCGGGGGCGAGCCGGCGGGGGCCTGCTCGCGCAGGGCATCGCTGACGGCACCGAGCACCTGCTCGTGGAAGGAGTCGAAGCGCTCCCAGGTGATCGCGGTCTCAAACGTCTCTGAGAACACGCCCATGGCTACGAACGTGTCGCGCAGGTAGGGCGCGCGCAGGAACGCCTCACGCCAGCTCCCGACCGCGTCCCCGTCACCGGAGCGCTCACTCCAGCGCCCGCCGTGCTCGGCGCAGATGGCCAGCGCCCGCTGCATCCAGGCATCCACCTCATGGTCATCGGACTCAAACCCCAGGACCAGCAGCGGGGCCTGGCCGTCCCCGGCCCCCGTGAGCGCCGCCTCGGCGGCGTCGATCAGCCGGCAGTTGCTGGGGTGAAGGCCCGACTGGCTGAGCGCGCGCACACACCCGGCACCCGTGAGGAAGTCCGGCAGGCTCACGCCGACCGAGCGTCGGTGCACCGGTCGCGGACGGACTCGTACCCAGGCCTCGGTGATCACCCCGAGCGTTCCCTCCGAGCCGATCAGCAGGCGATCGGGGCTGACCCCGGCTCCGGAGCCAGGCAGACGTCGTGACTCCCAGCTGCCGGTCGGAGTGATCGCCCGCACCGACTCCACCAGGTCGTCGATGTGGGTCATGAGGGTGGCGAAGTGGCCTCCGGCCCGGGTGGCGATCCAGCCCCCAAGGGAGGAGAACTCAAAGGACTGCGGATAGTGGCGCAGGGTCAGGTCGTGCTCGGCCAGTTGAGACTCGAGCCCCGGACCCAGGGCCCCGGCCTGGATGCGGGCGGCGCGCGAGACCGCATCGACCTCGAGCACGCGGTCCAGCGCCGAGACGTCGAGCGCCACCGCCCCGGCGTAGCGCGAGCCCAGCCGTGCCTCGACCCCGCCCACCACGCTGGTACCGCCGCCGTAGGGAATCACGGCCGCGCCGCAGCCATCGGCGAACTCGAGCACCGTCTCGATCTCGCGCTCGTCGCGCGGACGCGCCACGAAGTCCGGCGCATGATCGAAGCGTCCCCGGAAGGCGCGGACCACATCGCGATAGGCGCGGCCATAGGCGTGGCTGGCGCGTTCGTGGAGATCGGCCGAGCTGAACTCGGCCAGCGCCGATGGGATCGGCAGCCTGGGTTCCGGCAGAACCGCGCGCTCCAGGGCAACCGGCGACTCGATGTCGGTAGACCCGAAGCCGAGGTGCGTGCAGAGCACCTCGGCCAGCGATCGCGTCTCGGCCGGCGACGGCTGCTCGTCCTCATAGCCCCAGCCCCAGTGCTTGCGTCGGCGAGTGCTCACGCCCCTCGGCCCCTTCCGGCCGCCGTTTACGGTGGCCGGAGTCTACGGGCGCCACCCGGCTAGCCTTGCTCGCAGCATGGCCGACCACGCCGAGCTTCTAGCCCGCGGCCCGTGGACCCTCGACCAGGTCCAGGCCCACTGGTCCTCGACTACCTTCGAGCCTCCGCCAGAACGCGCGCAGGCCGCCGACTCGGCCATCGCCGAACTGCGCGGACGCGGCTCGCCCAGCCACGACGGTGTGGCCGGGCGCCTGGTCTCTCATCGCCAGCGGGGTGATCGGCTGATCCTCGAGCTGCAGCCGGTGCGCTGGGCGCTGCGCCTGGTCACCGGTGACGCCTCCGACAGCATGGCCGCGCTATGTCTGACGCGATCGGCCGACGGGCGCTGGCTGGCCGGGCGGCGAGCCGCGTGGCTGTCCTCCTGGGCGGGGCGCTGGGCGTTGGGCGCCGGCGGCGCGGTGGACCTGGGGGAGAGCCCGGCCGAGACGCTGGTGCGTGAGCTGCGCGAGGAGTGGTCGGTGTCGCCTGAGCGCGTGACGGCCGAGGCGCTCGTACGCCTGCCCCATCAGCTCGTCCTGTTCGTGGGCATGGCCTGGCTGGCCGAGGGTGCCGAGGTGGTGCCCGACCACGAGCACGACGCCCATACCTGGTGGCCGGCGGATGTCGCGCACTGGCCCCAGGAGGCCGACGACCCTCTGCGGCGGATGGCCACCCTGCTGAGCTGATGAGCTGGACCGACCGGGCGCGCCGCGGGCTGAGCTTCGACCGCCTGCGCTGGGGCTCCTTCGCGCACTCGCTGGTCTATCTCGCGCTGCTGGCGGTGGCGGTGCTCGTCCATGCCGGGGGTGTCGCCGGCCTGGGCGGCGCCCTGTTCGTACTGGGCATGGCCCACGGGATCGGCTGGATCGTCATGACGCTGCTGGCCATCGCCGCGCTGCGCCTGGGGGTGATCTCCCTGCGTCTGGCCGTGGCGATCGCCATCGTCGGCGCGGTGGGCCCCTTCGTGGGCAGCGTGGAGTTCGTGCGCGAGGGTCGCCGTCGCCGGGCTTAGACGAAGTGCAGGATGCCGGTGGCGCCCTTCTGGCCACACGACTTCGGCTGGTTGAAGGCGGCGGTCACGAAGACCGAGTAGCCCCCCGCCACCAGAGGTCCGGTGAGGTGGAACACCAGCGATGTTCGTCCGTAGAGCCCCGACAGGCTGGCGTGGCCCACGATCTGGCCTGAGAATGTCGACAGCGTGGCCTCCACGTTGCGCAGCAGCGGCCCGGGGGTCTCGACCGGCACGGACAGCACGTCGCCGTACTTCTTGGCGGGGCCGCCGGGCGGGTGGGGAAACAGGATCGGCAGGCTGGTTTCGCAGTCACGCAGAGTGAGCAGGCGCGTCAGCTTCTTGGGCCCGCAATGCGAGCTGGCGTTCGGCTCGCCGCTGACGATGAACGTGAACCGCCCGGCCTGGGCGGGGAAGCGCAGCTTGACCATCACCTGACGTGTCCCGCGCAGCGAGCGGCGCAGGCGACCGTAGCCGATGCGGTCCCCGGCGAAGGTGTAGATCTCCACGCGCAGCTTGCGGACGGTCGGGCCCAGGGTGCTGATGCGCAGGCGAATCTGGCGGTGGTAGGCGGCGGCGTAGCGACTGGGGATGCTCACCGACACCGGCATCGAGGTCAGGCAACCGCCGGAGCGTCTGAAGCTACCGCTGAAGACCAGCGCGCCGGTCTTGAGAATGCTCACCCCGCGCCCGGCGCTTCCACCGCCCGTGCCTCCTGCGCCCGCACCGCCGCCCGCGCCACCGCCCGCCGCGCCTCCCGCTCCAGTGCCGGCGCCACCCGGCTTGCCGGTGTTCGAGCCTGACCCGCCCGAGCCCGGCACCTTGGTGCCGTCCGGTGGAAGACCGGAGATCTTGCGGATGCGCTGGTTGTGCGAGTCGCCCACGTACACGTTGCCCTGCGCGTCGACCGCGATTCCGGTGGGGCCGTCGAACTTGGCCTGCGAGATCGGCCCGTCGTTGAAACCCTCGTTGCCGCCGGCAATCGTCTCCGTGCTGCCGTCCGGAGAGATGCGTCGGATGTGGTGGGTGCCGAGGTCGGTCACGTACAGGTAGCCCTGGGTGTCGATTGCCATCCCCGCCAGGCGCCCGAACTGGGCCGTGCGGGCCGACCCGTCGCCCACGCCGTAGTTGCCCGAACCCGAGAAGACCTCGCGATGGGAGCCGTCGGGGCTGAAGCGCAGGATGTGCTGAAGGCCGGTCTCGTTGACGTAGACGTTGCCCGCCCCGTCCACGGCGAGGCCCCAGGGCTTGGCCACGTTGGAGGCGAACACGCTGACGTGGCCGTCCGGCGTGACGCGGCGGATCTGGTTGCCGATCTCCTCGGAGATGTAGATCGTGCCGTCGGCGGCGAAGGCCAGGTCGCGCGGGTGTGAGTAGAACTGGCCCGGGGTGGCGTTGGACACCATGCCGTCCGGCGTCACCTTGCGCAGCAGCCCGTTCTCGTAGTCGGCCACGTAGATGTTGCCGTCCGGGCCCACCGCGACCCCCGTGGGGTTGTTGAAGCTCGCGGCCGCGCCCTGACCATCGACGGCGTTGCCGCTGTCGTTGCCGGCCAGCGTCGTGACCACGCCGCCGGCGGTCACGCGCCGGATGCGCTTGCTGAACTGGTCGGCCACGTAGAGCGTTCCCTGGGCATCGATGCCCACCCCGGCGGGACCGTTGAACTGAGCGGCGGTGCCGGTGCCATCGGCACTGCCGGCCTGGCTGGAGCCGGCCAGCGACTCGACCGTCGCACCGCCTCCCTGGCCGCTGGCCGGGGAGATCGCCGCTGCCATCGCGATCAGCACCGCCAGGACGGTGGCCGCGCTTCGCCATTTGAACATCTGGTTCAGGGTAGCCGCGGCCACTGTGTGTCCTGCAGGTTCACACCCGATCATCACCGCCGTCCCACCCACCTCAGGCCCGGCCGAAGCGCCCGCAAGTCCGCGCCCAGCCCGGTCCCCGGGCCCCGGCAGCGCGATACAGTGAGCGACCCAGATGCCCACCGGGACCACAGTCCAGGTCGTCATGCCCGAGATGGGCGAGTCGGTGACCGAGGGAACCGTCCTCGCCTGGCTCAAGCAGGAGGGTGACGCGGTCGCCGCCGACGAGACGATCGTCGAGATCTCCACCGACAAGGTCGACGCGGAGGTCCCCGCGCCCGCCGGAGGCACGGTGGTCAAGCTGCACGTGGCCGAGGGCGACAGCGTGACGGTGGGGACGCTGCTGGCCGAGATCGCCGTCAACGGGTCAGGCGACGGCGTCCGCTCCCCCGCTTCCGACGCCGCCGGCGCCAACGGCGCTGCCGACGGGCCTTCCGCCCCCGAGGCCGACGGCGCGGCCGCTGCCGACGGGCCTCCCGCCCCCGAGGCCGACGGCGCGGCCGTGATCATCGACATCGTCACGCCACCCGCGGGCGAGTCGGTCAGCGAGGGCACCATCCTGGAGTGGCACGCCCAGGTGGGCGAGCACATAGAGGCCGACGCCACGGTGGTGGAGATCTCCACCGACAAGGTCGACGTCGAGCTCCCGGCTCCGGCGAGCGGCACGCTGATCGAGATCCTCGCCGCCCCGGGCGAGACAGTCACCGTGGGCCAGGTCATCGCCCGCTTGCAGGCCGCTGACTCATCGCCCCAGAGCCGCCCGCCGTCCAGCGGCGATAGCCCCGACCCGGTCGACGTCTCCACCGGCAACGGCGCGGGCGCTTCGCTGGCCGACACCGGCCGCGCCTCGCCGGTGGCCCAGCGCGCCGCCGCTGCCCATGGCGTGGATCTCGGCTCGCTGACCGGTAGCGGCCCGGCCGGGCGGATCGTCAAGTCCGACGTGCTGGCGGCGGCCGAGGACGGAGGGGCCAACCAGCCGGCATCGGCGGCGAAGGCACCCGTTCCGGAGGGTGCGGTGGCGCTGCGAGGCGGCGCGGCGATGCTCGCCCGCTACATGGAAGAGAGCCGCTCGATCCCCACGGCCACCAGCTTTCGCACCATGACCGTCACCACCATGGAGGGCCGGCGCAAGCAGCTCAAGGAGGGGGGTCGCAAGGTCTCCTTCACCCACCTGATCGCCTACGCGATCGCCCGCGCGGCCACCGACCTGCCGGTCATGACCCACCACTTCGCCGAGCTGGAGGGCAAGCCCTACCGGGTACAGGACGGCGCCGTCAACCTGGGCCTGGCGGTCGACGTCGAGAAGAAGGACGGCTCGCGCACGCTGATGGTGCCGGTCATCCGCGATGCCGGAGCCCTGCCCTTCCAGGCCTTCCTGGCCGCCTACGACGCAGTGGTCGACAAGGCCCGCACCAACACCCTGACCGCCGACGACCTGGCGGGAGCCAACATCACCCTGACCAACCCCGGCGGGATCGGCACCGTCGCGTCGGTCCCGCGCCTGATGGTCGGCCAGGGCACGATCGTGGCCACCGGCTCGATCGCCTATGCGGTCGGCCTGGGCGCCATCGGCTCCATGATCGGGGCCGAGAAGGTGATGTCGATGACCTCGACCTATGACCACCGGGTGATCCAGGGCGCCGAGTCGGGCCGCTTCCTCGCGCGGGTGGAGGAGTACCTGCAGGGTGAGCACGGCTTCTATGAGGGCGTGTTCGGCTCACTGGAGGTGGCGCTCGGGCCCGCCCCCTCGACGCCCGCCCCGGCCGCCGCGGCGGCGGCCGCCCGCGACACCGACACCGGCGTGGCCCCCGCCTCGGCGGTGGCCGACGAGCAGCTCATGCAGGCGGTGCAGGCCGCCACCTCGCTGCTGAAAGCCCACCGTACCCACGGTCACCTGGCCGCCCGGCTGGACCCGCTCGGTGCCGAGCCCGAGGGTGACCCGGCCCTCGATCCCGAGCCGCTGAGCCTGACGCCCGAGCTGATGGCCAAGATCCCGGCCAAGATCCTGCGCATGCACGTGCCGGGGGCGACGCTGGCCGACGCCCTTCCCCACCTGCGCGAGACCTACTGCGGCACTATCGCCTACGAGATCGAGCACATCGCCTCCCACCGCCAGCGCGTGTGGCTGCGCGAGAAGGTCGAGTCCGGAACCTTTCGCAAGCAGTTGACCACCGACGAGCAGCGTGCGCTGCTCAAGCGCCTGGTCGAGGTCGACGCCATGGAGCGCTTCATGCACAAGGCCTATCTGGGTCAGAAGCAGTTCTCGGTCGAGGGCCTGGACATGACGGTGCCGATGCTCGACGAGATGATCCAGCTGGCCGCGGCCCACGGTGGGCGCGAGGTGGTCATCGGCATGGCTCACCGCGGTCGACTCAACGTCCTGGCCCACAACCTGGGTCGACCCTACGAGACGATCTTCGCCGAGTTCGAGGGCGCCTCGACGCTGGAGGCGGTGACCACGATCCCCCAGGGCGGCACGGGAGACGTCAAGTACCACCACGGGGCCCAGGGCTCCTACCAGCTGCCCAGCGGTGAGGCCATCCGGGTCAACCTGGAGTCCAACCCCTCCCACCTGGAGTTCGTCTCTCCGGTGGTGGTGGGCGCCACGCGAGCGGCCCAGACCACGCGCCAGGGGCCCCACACCCACCAGGACACCAGCTCGGCGGTACCGATCGTCATCCACGGCGACGCCGCCTTCCCGGCCCAGGGCGTGGTCGCCGAGTCGCTGAACCTCCAGGGTCTGGACGGCTACAAGGTCGGTGGCACCCTGCACCTGATCATGAACAACCAGGTCGGCTTCACCACCGATCCCGACGACGCGCGGTCCACCCGCTGGGCCTCGGACCTGGCCAAGGGCTTTGACGTGCCGATCATCCACGTCAACGCCGACGACGTCTCGGCCTGCGTGGCCGCCGTGCGACTGGCCTTCGCCTTCCGCGAGGAGTTCGGCCACGACGTGCTCATCGACCTGATCGGCTACCGCCGCTTCGGCCACAACGAGGCGGACGAGCCCGCCTACACCCAGCCCGAGATGTACGCCAAGATCAAGGCCAAGAAGCGGGTCTCGGAGCTGTGGGCCGAGCGCCTGATCGCCGACGGCGTGGTGACCAGCGATCAGGTCGATGCACAGCAGCAGGAAGTGTGGGACAACCTCACGACCCTGCACCAGCAGCTGAAGTCGAAGATCGCCGACGCCGCCGAGGACGGTGAGGTGGAGCAGGGCACGGGTGAGTATCAGCTCGACCGCTCACCCAGCCCCGAGGTCAAGACCGCCGTCTCCGCCGAACGGCTCGAGTCGCTCAACCAGGAGCTCCTGCGCGTCCCCGAGGGCTTCACCGTGCACCCCAAGCTCGTGCGCCAGCTCGAGCGCCGACGCGACGCGTTGGGGTCAGAGGGCGGGATCGACTGGGCCCATGCCGAGGCCTTGGCCTTCGCCTCGCTGCTCACCGAGGGCATCCCGGTGCGCCTCACTGGCCAGGACGCCGAGCGCGGGACCTTCAGCCAGCGCCACATGGTCCTGCACGACGCCAAGACGGGCCAGACCGTGTGCCCGATCCAGAACCTGCCAGGAGCGCTGGCGCCGATGGAGCTGCACAACAGCCCGCTGTCGGAGATCGCCTGCCTGGGCTTCGAGTACGGCTACAGCGAGGAGGCCCCCGAGACGCTCGTGCTGTGGGAGGCCCAGTTCGGGGACTTCGCCAACTCGGCCCAGGTGATCATCGATCAGTTCATCGTCTCGGGACTGGCCAAGTGGGGACAGACCTCGCGCCTGACTCTGCTGCTCCCCCACGGCTACGAGGGCTCCGGCCCCGAGCACTCCTCCGCCCGGCTGGAGCGCTTCCTGGCCCTGGCGGCCGAGGGCAACATCCGCGTGGCCAACCTGACCACGCCGGCTCAGTACTTCCACCTCCTGCGCCGGCAGGCCCGCGTGGCCAAGCAACGGCCGCTGATCATCATGACCCCGAAGTCGCTGTTGCGACTGCCCCAGGCCACCAACCGGTTGATGCACCTGACCGACACCCAGTTCTACCCCGTCCTGGCCGAGCCCCGGGTGGAGGACCAGCAGGTCAGCCGGCTGGTCCTGTGTACGGGCAAGATCTACTACGACCTCGTCGGTCACCCCGACCGCGCCAATCAGCATGGCCTGGCCGTCGGTCGAGTGGAGCTGCTCTACCCCTTCCCCGAGGCGCAGCTGCTCGAGCTGATCGCGCGCTACCCCAACCTGCGCGAGGTGGTCTGGGTGCAGGAGGAGCCGCGCAACATGGGTGCGCGCGCACACATGTCCCCCCGGCTGATGCAGATCCTGCCCGACGGAATCCGCTTCGGCTACATCGGGCGCCCCGAGCGCGCCAGTCCGGGCGAGGGCTATCCGGTGGCGCACGCCAGCGAGCAGAGCCGCATCGTCAGGACCGCGCTTGACCTCGGCCTCCCCGTGTCGCAGTTCCCGCGTCGGACCCCGGGCGAGCGCTAGGAGTAGGCCGCCCGGTGTGGGCGCGACGAGAGATCCGCCTGGCGCCCCGGGAGCGCGGCTTTCACCTCATAACCCGGGAGGTCCTGGCCGGTGTGCCCGAGCTCGAGCGGATGCAGATAGGACTGCTGCACGTCCTGATCGCCCACACCTCGGCCTCGCTGACCCTCAACGAGAACGCCAGCCCCGACGTGCGCCGCGACTTCGAGTCCCACCTCAACGCGAGCGTTCCCGAGGACGCCCCCTACTGGACCCACACGCTCGAGGGGTCAGACGACATGCCCGCTCACGTCAAGGCGTCACTGATGGGCCCGTCGCTGACCCTGCCGGTAGGCGACGGCCAGCTCACGCTGGGCACATGGCAGGGCATCTACCTGTGCGAGCACCGCGACCACGGTGGGCCGCGCTCGCTGGTGGCGACGCTGTGGGGACAGGAGCGCTGAGCGCTCAGCGGCCCTGCCACACGGGGTCGCGCTTCTCGGCAAAGGCGACCGAGCCCTCGCGCGCGTCCTCGGAGGCCATCACCGGACCGGCGATCTCCCCCTGACGGGTCCAGCCCTCCTGCTCGGTCCAGTCCAACGAGCGCTGGACGATGAGCTTGGAGGCCCGCAGGGCCAGCGGTCCGTTGACGGCGATCTGGCCGGCCAGCTCCAGCGCCTGGGAGACGGCCTCCCCGGGCTCGGTCAGGCGGTTGACCACTCCCAGCTCGGCTCCGCGTTCGGCGGTGATCGGATCGCCGGTCAGCGCCAGCTCCATGGCCACGTGGTAAGGGATGCGCTGGGGCAGGCGCAGCAGCGCCCCGCCGGCGGCGACCAGGCTGCGCTTGACCTCCGGGATGCCCAGCTTGGCTCCGCGCGCGGCCACGATCAGGTCGCAGGCGAGCGCCACCTCAAAGCCTCCGGCCACCGCGAAGCCCTCGATCGCGGCGATCAACGGCTTCTCGGGCCCGCGCTGGACGATGCCGGCAAAGCCCCGATCCCCCACCCAGGGCCGCTCGCCCTGGACGAAGGCCTTCAGGTCCATCCCGGCCGAGAAGCCCTTGCCGGCGCCCGTGAGAATGCCGACGTTCAGGGAGGCGTCGCCGTCGAGCTCGTCCAACGCCGCAGCGACACCCTCGGCCAGGGCGAGATTGACCGCGTTGCGCGCGTCAGGGCGGTTGAGGGTGATGAGCAGCACGCCGTCACGGCGTTCGGTGAGCACGGCCTGGTCGTTCACGATCTGGCTCCTGGGGGGGTCGTCGGCGCGGACAGGGGCGGAGCCTACCGGCCGTCACCCGCCGTCGACGCGCGTCAGGCGGCGAACAGCGTGAGCTTGGGCTGGCGCTCTCCTCGGAGCACGGCCAGATCGACCTCGACGCAGGCGATCCCGCGCGACTGGGCCAGGACCCGGGCCTGCGGCTTGATCTGGGTGGCGGCCAGGACCCCGCGGCAGCTCGCCAGAGCCGGGTCGAGCTGCAGGCGGGCGAGGTAGCGCGTGAGCTGTTCGACCGCGTCGATGGTGGCCACCCGCTTGATCTCGACGGCGATCCACTCGTCCTGACCGTCGCGGCACATGAGGTCCACCGGCCCGATGTCGGTAGGCCATTCGCGGCGTACCAGCCGAAAGCCTTCACCGCAATTCTCGGGCCGCTCGGCCAGCAACTCCTGCAGATCGCGCTCGACCCCGTCCTTCTGCAGCGCGGACGCCTGGCCCATGTCGTGCTCGACGTCCGACAGGCGCTCGGCGATCCGGATCTCCAGGCACTCCTCGCCCCTGAGCTTGCGCACCACGATGGAGTCCGGGGCCTCCTCGATCACCGTCGGGGGGGTCATCCAGTTCTGGGGCTTGTAGCCGCCGGTGTCGGCGTGGACCATCACCGAGCCGTCGGACTTGATCATGATCAGCCGCAGGGCCTCCGGCAGGCGCGTGGACAGACGGCCGGAGTAGGTGATCTCACAGCGGGCGACGACGAGACGCACGCGGTGAGGCTACGACGCCGCGCGGACACCGGCGGGCATCCGGATTGCCTAAAGCCGGATCGTGCGGGTGATGATCGAGCGTCCGCCGCGGGGCCCGGTCAGGACCAGGCGCAGGTTGACGGTCAGGTGACGGTGATGGGCCAGGGCCGAGCGGACCTTGGCGTTGAGGTGCAGGCGCACGTAGCGCTGGGCGCCCGTGGCCGTCGTGAAGCTCGCGCGGCCGGCCGCGTTGGAGCGTCCCAGATGCAGGCGACGCGCCGTGGCACGGTCGACGGTCAGCCGGGCCTCCCCGCGGCGGGCGGCGCCCGCCGCCACCACGAGCAGCAGGCCCTGGCGGGCCAGGGTGGCCAGCGGCTGGCGCAGGATGGAGACCGGAGCGCTGGCCGCAGGCCGGGGCTGGACTGGCGGTGAAGGTCTGACCGGTACCGGGGCGACGGCCGGGTCAGCACTCGTGTCGCTGGGGATCGGGGGGGTGGCGATCTGGGCACTAGAGCTTGAGGCGGGGGGCGCTGCTGCCGGGGGCGGGGGGCTTGAGACGGCGATCAGTGCCACGGCCTGGGCGGTCTGGGCATCGGGGGTCTCGGTGACCGTGACGGTGACCGTGAACGGCCCCGGGCTGGAGAAACTGTGCTCCTGAACCGAGCCGCCATCGGTGCTCGTGCCGTCACCGAAGTCCCAGTGGTAGCCCATGGTCGGGGAGACCGTGTTGCCGGTGAGCGGGCTCGGCGTGGCGGTCAGGGTGACCGGAACGCCGACGGTGGCCGTCTTGGGGGCGGCCAGCGCGGCGGTGGGGGCCGGTGCCATGGCCTGCACGCACGACAGCGACTTGTTGCTCCACTCCGTCTGGAGCCAGTACGGATGTCCGTTGATCTGCTGGTTGTACTGCGTGCCGGTGCCGCCCGTCGCCCCCAGCGCGGTGCCGAAGTCCGTGTAGCAGCGGTCGCCGTTCTCCTTGCCGTCGTCGGGCGCAGACGAACCGTCGGGCAGCAGGTCAGTGACGTACCAGCCGCCGCCGTTGGGATCGGTGACTGTCTCGTTGTGCTCGTGGCTGACCACGCTGAGCTCAGAGTCCAGGCCCTGGTTGTGGTTGGGCGACTGGCGCTCCGAGCATTGCCGGTCAGAGGCCGCGTAGGGCATGTTGGCCCACAGCGTGGTCGAAGCCCCGCTCCCCGACCACGTGTGATAGGCGCAGTAGTCCACGAACGAGCACGACGTGCCCGTGGGGTTGGTGGTGTCGGGGTCACAGCTACCGACCCCGGAGGGCGTGAAGATGAAGTACATGCTGGTCAGCCCGCGTGGCCAGTGCTGCGCGGCGATGACACGGTCGATCTCGGCGGAGAGAACGTCGCCGGAAAGGCACACGCTGGTCTTGGGGTTGGTGCAATCCGAGGCCGGGAACGGCTGGGTGTCAAGGAGCGAGGCCTTGAAGGTGGACTGGTAGTTCGCCTTCCCCGTGAGGTCCGTGTACTGGGGGTCTGTGGCGTAGACGTTGGTCAGCTTGCCGTTGTCGGCCGCCACGTCGGAGAAGAAGCGGTCGATCCCGGTGGTGTAGCCCGCCGGGGGCGCGTAGCCCGTGGGGTACCAGTAGATCGCATAGACCTGGTTTGAGTGCATCACCGCGCCCCCGTGGTAGGTCAGCGGCAGGACCGCCGCCGCCGCGGTCGCGGTCGCCCGCGGGCCGCGGGCCGAGCGGTGGCGGTGGTCCACCTTTCGCCGGGCGAGCGCGCTGCCCCGGACGGGCACCACCCCCAGCTGCCGGATGGCGTGGCGGGCGCGGCGCGCCGGACGCTGGTGCGCACGGGAGGGCGCGTGTCGGGCCGGCGCCCGGTGAGCCGTGGGCCGAGCCTCGGCGGCGGGCACCGCGCCACCGGCGACCAGGGCCGCCAACAGGGTCGCCGCCCACAGCAGGTGGGCAACGCGGTCGCACCGCGAGCGGCGGGCTGACCGCGCCTGGCGCGGGAGTCGGAAGAGGGGTGGGTTTAGGGGCGGGGGCATGCCGTTCTCCTGGCGCCCCGTACCGAGCCTACCGCCTGACGGGCAGCAGGAAACGGCCCTGACGCCTCCACCAGTCCTATCGGCGCCGCAGCCGCGGTGCTTTAGGCGCTCGGGGGCGCCGCTGAGGGCGCCTCGGCGGGCGCGGGTGCCGCCGGGGCGGCGGGTGCGGAGGCAGCAGGGGAGGCAGGTACCGAGCCAGGCGGGGCGACCGGTGAGCCAGCGGGTGCGGGCGCAGCCGGATCGGTCACCGGGGACGCGGCGGTGAGCGCCGCGGTCGGCTCGACCGCCGGCTCCTCGTGGCGCGAGCCATCGCCGCTGAGGGTCTCACGGAACTCACGCATGCCCGAGCCGATCGAGCGGGCGATCTCCGGCAGCTTCTTGGGCCCGAGGAACAGCAGCGCGATCATCGCGATGAACGCAAGGTGTACGGGATTGGTCAGACCGCCCATGTATCTCTCTCTACGGCTCGGGGACTGGGCCCGGATCATCGACTCCCCTGATGGTACCCGGGTGGGGGGCCGGCGAACCCACCCGGCCGGCGCCAGCCGCCCAGCGGCCCGGGGGTCCCAGCGGCCCGGCGGTCCCAGCGGTCCCAGCGGTCCCAGCGGTCCCAGCAGTCCCAGCGCTCTCAGCGCTCTCAGGCGACCCCCAGGACCCGCGGGGCCATCTGGCGCACCCGGCGCTCTAGCGCCGCCACCTCACCGTCGGGCGCCAGGGCCAGGGCCCGTCGGCAGGCCTCCAGGCAGTCCCCCAGGCGATCCGTGCGCGCTAGCGCGTGGGCGTAGCGAGCCCAGGCCTCGGCGGACCCCGGCTCCAGGCCCACCGCCTGCTCGCACGCGGACACCTCGCCGCCGACGTCGCCGGCCAGGTGCAGGGCGAGCGCGAGGTCCAGCAGACCCTCCGCCGTCGGCTCCAGGTGACGCGCGTGGGTGAGCGCGGCGATCGCCGCCTGGCGGTCCATCAGTCGCAGGCGCAGGCGCCCCACTCGTTCCCACGCCGAGGCATCGCTGGGGGCCCGGGCGGCGGCCCGCTCGGCCGCTTCGGCGGCCAGGTCGATGGCCCCCATGTCCTCGTAGATGCGGGCCGCATAGCGGTGGGGCGCCGGGCGCTCTGAGTCCACGCGGGCCCAGTCGCGTACCGAGCGCCCGGCCGCGGGCAGGTTTCCCGCCTGCCAGAAGGCCAGCGTCATCAGGCGCAGCACTCCGACGTTGGCCGGATCGGCGTCGCGGGCGTAGACCAGGCGCTTGGCCGCCAGCTCGAAGTCGCCCTCGGTCATCGCATGCTGGGCCGCGACCATGAAGCGCTCCACCCGCTCGGCGCCGGGATCGGGCTGGGAGAAGTCCACGAACTGCAGGCTCCCGGCCGGGATCGTGCGGATCCCGTGGGCAAAGCGCACGCGGGCCCACTGGCGCACGTCGTCCTCCTCGCCGGTGAAATAGATGCCGGTGACCGTCCCCACCCCCCACTCGGGGTAGGACACGCAGCGCGCGTAGCGATGCACGACGGAGTGGTCGGGCACGCGGCTGCCGAAGGGGTCGTGGCGCTGGCGATCGGCGGCCTGCGCCCGCGCCCGCTGCTCCTGTTCGTAGGCGCGCGCCCCCGCCTCCGCGCGCGCCCTCCGCGCCGCGGCAGCCGAGACCTTGACGGCGTTGCGCGACACGCTGCCACCCCGGAACCCCTCGGCCAGGGCCTCAAGCTGGTCGGCGGCCTCGTTGATGGCCTTCAGATGGCGCTCGTGCTCGAACTGGCGTCCCGGGGGAGCGATGTCGGGGTGCCATTGCTTGGCCATCCGGCGGCGGGCGAGCTGGACGGCGCGCTTGTCGAACGGAGGCTCGAGCTCCAGCAGCAGCAGGCTCTGCTCGACATCCATTACGTGCGGCATGGCCGAGCAACGTTACCGAGCCCCACCACCGTCGCCCGAATATCCCCGGGCCTGGCCCTGTGGCCGGCCAGGCCACCCTCTCTATCCTGCCCTGGCCATGTCCAGCCAATACGTCTTTCAGATGTACCGCCTCTCGAAGGTCTTTCCGCCCGACCGCAAGGTGCTCGAGGACGTGTCGCTGTCGTTTCTGCCCGGGGCCAAGATCGGGGTGCTGGGCTACAACGGCGCGGGCAAGTCGACGCTGCTGCGGATCATGGCCGGCCGCGAGACCGAGTTTCGCGGCGACGCGGCGCTGGCGCCGGGGGCCAGCGTGGGGCTGCTCGAGCAGGAGCCGGCCCTGGACGCCGACAAGGACGTACGCGGTAACGTGGAACAGGGCGTGGCCGAGGTGCGCGCCCTGCTGGACCGCTTCAACGCGCTGGCCGCCGACTACTCCGAGGACAACGCCGACGAGTTTGCGCGCCTGCAGGAGCAGATCGACGCCGTCGACGGCTGGAACCTGGACACCACCCTCGACCACGCCATGGACGCGCTGCGCCTGCCGCCCGCCGAGGCGGACGTGACCCAGCTCTCCGGCGGTGAGCGCCGGCGGGTTGCCCTGTGCCGACTGCTGCTCGGCCAGCCGGACCTGCTGCTGCTCGACGAGCCCACCAACCACCTCGACGCCGAGTCGGTGGCGTGGCTCGAGCGCCACCTGGCCGAGTACAGCGGCACCGTGGTGGCGGTCACCCACGACCGCTACTTCCTCGACAACGTGGCCGGCTGGATCCTCGAGCTCGACCGCGGCCGGGGCATCCCCTACGAGGGCAACTACTCGGGCTGGCTTGAGGCCAAGCAGCAGCGCCTGGCCCAGGACGAGCGCCAGGAGGTAGCCCGTCAGCGCACGATCGCCTCCGAGCTGGAGTGGGTGCGCCAGAACCCCAAGGGGCGGCGCAAGAAGGCCAAGGCCCGCCTGAACAACTACGAGACGCTGCTGGCCCAGGAGCGCAACGTGTCACTGGACCAGGTGCAGATTCACATCCCGGCCGGCCCGCGCCTGGGCGACGTGGTGGTGGAGGCCAAGGGGCTGCGCAAAGGCTACGACGAGAAGCTGTTGATCGACGGCCTGGACTTCTCGCTGCCGCGCGGAGGGATCGTGGGCGTCATCGGACCCAACGGCGCCGGCAAGACGACCCTGTTTCGCATGATCACCGGCCAGGAGCAGCCCGACGCCGGCACGCTGCGCCTCGGCGACACCGTAGAGCTGGCCTACGTGGACCAGAGCCGTGACGCGCTGGATCCCGAGAAGACCGTCTGGGAGGAGATCTCCGGCGGCCAGGACCAGCTTCAGGTGGGCGAGCGCTGGATCAGCTCGCGGGCCTACACCGCCTCGTTCAACTTCAAGGGCTCAGACCAGCAGCAGCGTGTGGCCAAGCTCTCCGGCGGGGAGCGCAACCGCCTGCACCTGGCCAAGCTGCTGCGCACGGGCGGCAACCTGCTGCTGCTCGACGAGCCCACCAACGACCTCGACGTCGACACCCTGCGAGCGCTGGAGGAGGCGATCCTGTCCTTCGCCGGGTGCGCCGTGGTCATCTCCCACGACCGATGGTTTCTGGATCGTGTGGCCACGCATGTGCTGGCCTTCGAGGGCGACAGCCAGGTGGTGTGGTTCGAGGGCAACTTCGAGGCCTACGAGGAGAACCGCCGTGAACGTCTGGGGGCCGAGGCCGACCGTCCGCACCGCGTCACCTACAAGCGCTTGGTGCGCGGCTAGCCCACGCGCAGCTGAGCGCGGGCCTCGATCAGGCCCGCCAGCTCGCCCGTGTCCCGGGCCACCGCATCCGCGGCGGTGAGCTGGTCGGCCCGATAGGGGCCGGTGGCCACGGCCAGCACACCGACGCCGTCGGCGTGCGCGCAGGCTATGTCGCGCGGCGTGTCGCCGATGACCAGGGTGCGCTCGCGGGGGTGGGGGGCGCCAGCGTGACCGGCTCGGGTGCGGGCGACGGCCGGCAGGTCCGAGCGGTCCTCGGCGTCTGAGCCGAAGCCGCCCTGGCCGTGGGGGAAGTGGGACCCGATCCCGGCGCGGGCGAGCTTGAGCCGGGCGATCGGCTCGAGGTTGCCGGTGACCAGCGACAGGCGCACGTCGCGCTGGTCGGACAGGTGCTCGAGCAGCTCGGGGACGCCGTCGATGACGAACTGCGCCAGCGTGGACGGGCACAGCCGCGCGTAGTGCTGGGCACAGCGCTGGCGGAAGTCATCCATCCCCTCGTCTATGCGCTGGGCCGAGACCCCGGAGCCGAGCAGGATCTGGCGCGCGATCTCGCGGTCTGTGCGCCCCGCCGGCGCGACGTGCGCCGCCCCCGGATCGGCCACCCCGTAGACGTCTCGCAACGCCTCGTGGACGGCGTCGCGATGTGCGTCGGTGGCGCCGCGCAGCAGCGTGCCGTCGATGTCGAACAACAGCAGCAGGGGCGAGTCGGCGGACGCCCCGTCCGCGGGCCGCGCGTCCGCCGGTGTCGCCTGAGGCTCAGCGCTCAAAGGTCGTCCTCGTGGTCAGCCGCGCGGCGAAGGCGGCGATCAGTCGTGCGCAGGCGTGCACGTCGTCGAGGGCGACCAGCTCGACCGGTGAGTGCATGTAGCGCAGCGGGATCGAGACCACCCCGGTGGGAATGCCGGCCCGGCTGAGGTGGATGGCGTCGGCGTCGGTCCCCGTGGCCCGCGCCGAGGCCTCGAGCGTAAACGGAATCGACTCCGCCTCGGCCGCCTCGATCAACAGCTCGGACACCCGCGGGTTGATGGTCGAGCCGCGGCTGATCACCGGCCCGCTGCCCAGAGGGTGGCGGCCGGTCTCCTTGACCTCCAGGCCGGGAGCGTCGGTGGCGTGGGTGACGTCGACCACGACCGCCACGTCGGGGGCCAGCGCGTAGGCGCTGGTGCGGGCGCCGCCCAGGGTGATCTCCTCCTGGGCGGCGGCCACCGCCGCCACGTCGGCGCTGATCCCTTCCCCCTCGCCACCCAGGCGGGCAGCCTCCAGCGCCACATAGGCCCCCAGCCGGTTGTCCAGGGCGCGTGAGGCCAGCCGATCGTTGGGCAGCTCCACCGGGTCGCCCGCGATCACCGCCACGTCGCCGACGCGCACCCACGAACGTGCCTGGTCCCCGTCGCGAGCCCCGACGTCGATGTGCAGGTCACGCAGCTCGCTGACCTTCTTCGTCTCTTCCTCGCGCAGCAGGTGGATCGGCTTCTTGCCGATCACCCCGGGACGATCCCCCTCGCGGGTGGACAGGACGACGCGCTGACCGACGAGGATCTGCGCGTCCCAACCGCCGACCGCCCGAAACCACAGAAACCCGTCATCGTCGATGTGGGTGACGATCAGGCCGATCTCGTCGATGTGACCGACCACCATCAGCAGAGGGCCCTGCGTGTCGCCCGGCACCCGCGCCACCGAGGATCCGACGAGGTCGCCGCTGACCTGGGCGCCCATGGACTGCGCCGCCTCCCGCCACACCCGCGCGGGCGCTGTCTCATAGCCCGACGGGCCGGGGGTGGTGAGCAGGTCGCGCAGCAGGGGGGGAACAGGCACAGGGTCAAGCCTAATGGCGCGTAGGCTTGCTCTGAAGGCCATGGCCGACCGCCACGCCCATCACCACCATCTCCCGGGAAGCCACGGCGGGGCCGCCGACCCCGCCCTGCGGCGGCGGCTGACGCTCGCGCTGGCGCTGATCCTGGCCTTCATGGCCGTCGAGGTGGTCGTCGCCCTGCTGGCCTCCTCGCTGGCGCTGCTGTCCGACGCCGCCCACATGCTCACCGACGCCGCGGCCCTGGCGATGGCGGTGCTGGCCGCGCGCCTGGCCGAACGGCCCGCCTCCGGCGCGTTCACCTTCGGCTGGCGCCGGGGGGAGATCCTCTCCGCGCAGGCCAACGGCGCGATGCTGCTCGTGCTCGCCCTGGCCATCGGGGTGGGTGCCGTCCTGCGGCTCGCGGACCCGCCGGCGGTGGACGGGGCATCGGTGCTGGCCGTGGCCCTGGCCGGCATCGTCGTCAACCTGGCCGCGACGCGCATCCTGCACCCCCAGCGCGCCGGATCACTGAACGTGGAGGGCGCCTTTCAGCACCTGCTGACCGACCTGTTCGCGTTCATGGCCACTGCCGTGGCGGGCGCGGTGGTCCTGCTCAGCGGCTGGCGACAGGCCGACCCGGTGGCCGCCCTGCTGGTGGCGATCCTGATGCTGCGTGCGGCCCTCGGGCTGCTGCGGGCCTCGGGCCGCGTGCTGCTGGAGGGTGCACCCGCCGGCCTGAGGCCGGAGGAGATCGGCCGCGCGATGGCCGCCGAACGCGGCGTGGTGGAGGTCCACGACCTGCACGTGTGGGAGCTGACCTCGAGCTTTCCCGCGCTCTCGGCCCACGTGGTGGTGGGGACCGACTCAGACTGTCACGGCATCCGCGCCCGACTGGAGACCGTCCTGCGTCAGCGCTTCTCGATCACCCACAGCACGCTGCAGGTCGAGCACGAGCACTCCCCGCTGTTGGAGATCGAGGGCGCCCCCGAGGCTCAGGCGCCGCGCAGCTGACGCAGCACGTAGAGCAGGATGCCCCCGTGGCGGAAGTACTCGGCCTCCCGCGGCGTATCGATGCGTACCCGGGCCGTGAACTCCACGTCGCCGGCGCGCACCTGCACCTCGCCGGGGGGGCCGTCACCGGCGTTCAGGGGCTCGGCCAGGCCGGTGATGGTGAACTCCTCCTCGCCCGACAGCCCCAGTGAGGCCGCGCTCTGGCCGTCGGGGAACTGCAGCGGCAGCACGCCCATGCCCACCAGGTTGGAGCGGTGGATGCGTTCGAAGCTCTCGGCGAGCACGGCGCGCACCCCCAGCAGCCGGGTGCCCTTGGCCGCCCAGTCGCGCGAGGAGCCCGAGCCGTACTCCTTGCCCCCCATCACCACCAGGGGCACGCCGTCGTGCTGGTAGCGCATGGCCGCGGCGTAGATCGTCATCGGCTCGCCGTCGGGCAGGTGGCGGGTGACCCCACCCTCGGTCCCCGGCGCGAGCTGGTTGCGCAGGCGGATGTTGGCGAAGGTGCCGCGCACCATGACCTCGTGGTTTCCGCGCCGGGCTCCGTAGGAGTTGAACTCGCGCGGCGAGACCCCCTGCTCCTGCAGGTACTCGCCGGCGGGGGAGTCGCGCCGGATCGAGCCGGCGGGCGAGATGTGGTCGGTGGTCACGCTGTCGCCGAGCACGGCCAGCACGCGCGCCCCCTCGATGTCGGCCACCGGCTCGGGCTCGGCTGGCATGTCGTCGAAGTACGGAGGCCGGCGCACGTAGCTTGACCGCGGCGGCCAATCAAATCGCTCACCGGTGGGCACCTTCAGGGCCTTCCAGCGTTCATCGCCCTCATAGACCTCGCCGTAGCTGCGCCGGAACATGTCCGACTGGATGGCCGACTCGACCGTCTGGGCGATCTCCCGCTCGTCGGGCCAGATGTCGGCCAACAGCACGGGCTGGCCGTCGCCATCATGGCCGAGGGGGTCGCTGAGCAGGTCTATGTCCATCGTGCCCGCCAGGGCGTAGGCCACGCACAGGGGCGGCGAGGCCAGGTAGTTCATCTTGACGTCGGCGTTGATACGACCCTCGAAGTTGCGGTTGCCAGAGAGCACGGAGACGACGGCCAGGTCGGCGTCGTTGACCGCCCGGGAGACGTCATCGGGCAGCGGCCCCGAGTTGCCGATGCAGGTCGTGCAGCCGTAGCCGACCAGGTGAAAGCCCAGCGCCTCCAGCGGCTCGGTGAGCCTGGCGCGGTCCAGGTACTCGGTGACGACCTTCGAGCCCGGTGCCAGCGATGTCTTCACCCACGGCTTGGAGGTCAGGCCGCGGGCGACCGCGTTGCGGGCCAGCAGTCCGGCGGCCACCATCACCGAGGGGTTTGAGGTGTTGGTGCAGCTGGTGATGGCGGCGATCACCACGTGTCCGTGGTCGAGCTCGAAGTCCTCGCCCTGCTCGCGCTGGACGCGCACGGCCGTGCGGGGGGCGGCAGCGGTCTGAGCGCTCGGCGCCGTGTGGGCCCTGGCCGATGCCGCCGTCTGGGCCCTGGCCGATGCCGCCGTCTGGGCGCCGGATGATGCCGCCGGATGCACCCCGCGTCCGTGGTCGTTCTGGGAGCTCGGGCTGTGCTCGCCGTCCCCGTGCGGCCGGCTGCCGGGGGCGCCGTTGGAAGGGGGGTCGCTGGAGGGAAAGCTCTCCGCCTCTGACTCGTCGTGACCATCGTAGGCGGGCAGGTAGCCCGAGATCACCTCGCGGAACGACTGCTGTGCGCGCGCGAGCGGGACCCGGTCCTGGGGCCGCTTGGGACCGGCCAGGCTCGGCTCCACCGTCGAAAGGTCAAGCTCCAGGCGCTCTGAGTAGGTCGCCTCCGGCGACCGCTCGTCGTGCCACAGACCCTGCTCCTTGGCGTAGGCCTCGACCAGCGCGAGCTGATCCGCCGGACGCCCGGAGAACTCCAGGTAGCGCAGCGTCTCCGCGTCGATCGGGAAGATCGCGCAGGTGGACCCGAACTCGGGCGACATGTTGCCGATTGTGGCCCGGTCGGCCAGGGGCAGGTTGCCCACCCCGGCGCCGAAGAACTCCACGAACTTGCCCACCACCCCGTGCCCGCGCAGCATCTCGGTCACGGTCAGCACCAGGTCGGTGGCGGTGGCGCCCTCGGGCAGCTCGCCCCGCAGCGCGAACCCGACCACCTGCGGGATCAGCATCGACAACGGCTGGCCGAGCATCGCCGCCTCGGCCTCGATGCCCCCCACTCCCCAACCGAGCACGCCCAGCCCGTTGACCATCGTGGTGTGGCTGTCGGTCCCCACCAGCGTGTCGGGATAGGCCTGGGCCCGCTTGTCGTCGCAGAACACGACCCGCGCCAGGTACTCGAGGTTGACCTGGTGGACGATCCCGGTGTCGGGTGGCACCACCGAGAAGTCATCGAGGGCCTGCTGGCCCCAGCGCAGGAAGGCGTAGCGCTCCTCGTTGCGCTCGAACTCGCGCTCGGCGTTGCGCCGGAAGGCGTCGTGGCTGCCGAACACGTCCACCTGTACCGAATGGTCGATCACCAGCTCGGCCGGTACGAGCGGATTGATCTGCTGGGGATCACCGCCCATCTCGGCCATGGCGTCGCGCATCACCGCCAGGTCGACGACCGCCGGCACCCCGGTGAAGTCCTGCATCAGCACCCGCGCCGGGGAGAAGGCGATCTCCTGGCTGGGCGCGGCGGCCGCGTCCCAGCGCGCCAACGCCTCGATGTCCGACGCCTGGACTGTGCCGTTGCCCTCGGTTCGCAGCAGGTTCTCGAGCAGCACCTTCAGCGAGAACGGCAACCGCGCCACATCGAACTGAGACTGCAGCGCCTCCAGGCGGAAGATCTCCAGGGGCCGGTCCCCCACTTCCAGCGTGCCCCGGGCGTCGAAGCTGTTCTCAGACATGAGCTGAAACCTAGCCTGTCAGGCCCCCCGCGCGCCGACGGCCCCGGGTCACCCCGGGGCCGTCGTGGTCATGCTTGGCCTGCTGTGCTGCTGCGCGTGCGACCGGTAGACGCGCCGCGCTGCTACTTCTTGATCAGCGGCCCGGCGGCAGCCAGGACCTGGGCCTTGCTCTTGGGCTTGTCGAACGCCAGCGGCGCCGGCGACTTGCCGATCAGCAAGGCGATGGCCGCCGCGTGGCGTGCCTCGACCTGGACGATCGACCCAGCCGCAGCCAGGTACTGCGGGTTGGAGAGCTGAGGTCCCGCACCGTTGTAGGCGCTGACACCCGTCTCCTCCAGGGTGTGGGCGAGCTTGAGGAAGCTCGCCTGACCGGTTACCGGGAAGGCGAACTTCGGCTTGGCCGCCGGAGTACCGCCCGCTGCCTTGATCGCGCTGGTGAGCGCCTGGACGTGCTGGGCCTCGTGGTCACCGATGGTCGCGGCCAGGGACTTGGCTTCCCCCGACAGGCCCACCGACTTGCCCTTGACCGTGTAGAACTCGGTCTCCAGGTACTCGAGCGTCAGGGCGAAGTTGAGGATGTCAACGTCACCGCCGCCGCCCTGCGCGACTGCCTGGCTCACGAAGGGAGCCACCGCGGAGGCGCCATAGACGGCACCGGCGGTCATTGCGCCGCGCAGGATGAAGCTCGCACGGGTCATGCTGTGGATCTCGAAGGCGGCCAACTCCGGGGCCGCCAGCTTGGAATCTGCCATCTGGATCAATTCCTCTCTGACTTGCGGTCTCGGATTAGGCGATGAACGGCTTGACAGCCGCCAGCACGGTCTTCATGTCCGCGGGCTTGGCGAACGCGCCGTCCGGGCTGATGGGCTGCTTGAGCAGGGTCTGAAGCGTCGCCGCGTGGCGCGCCTCGACTGTGTGAATCGACAGGGCCGCGGCGAGCACGTCCTTGTCCTTGATGTTGGGCGCCTGGCCCAGGTAGGCGTTGGCGCCCAGGTTCTCGACGGTGGCGGCGAGCTTGACCACGCCCGCCGCGCTCTTGATCGGGAACTTGCCGGTCGGCTTGGCCGCCGGGGTCCCGCCCTTGGCCTTGATCAGGCTGATCAGTGCGTCCACGTGCTGCTGCTCCTCGTGGCCGAACTTCTTGATCAGCGAGGCCTGGGCGCCGCTGAACAGTCCACTGGCGACGACCTTCTCATAGAACTCGGTCTCCAGGTACTCGAGGGTCAGGGCGTAGTTGGCGATCGCGAGGTCTCCCCCGCCGGACGCCGTCGCGCTGGTCGACGCGCCGGTGCTGGCGCTGGTCGAGGCACCGGAGCCCGTGGACGAGCTCTTCGAGCTCGACCCGCAGGCGGCCAGGAACGCGCCGAACGCGCCCGCGGCGCCTGCCGCCCCAACGCCCCTGCCCACCATGCGCAGGAACTTCTTGCGCTCGACGTCGTCGCGCGCCAGCTGCTCCACCGCACCCATGGGCGCGGGGCCGTCGTTTTCGGTCACGGCGTCAGACATGTTCTGCAACACCTCCATCAAGCTCTTGGTTGTTCCCGAGCCTTACGCGGCCCGGAAGATTTCTGTGTGCGTCAGCAGTGCTTTCGCAGCCCGCGGCCGTGCGGATCACCCGACGCTCTCTGGCACCGTCGCACTCGGTCTCGCCACCCGTCACACTGAGGATCGTGCCCGACTCGCGTTATGAGACTTTCCAGGAGGGCGGTCTCACCCGCCGCAGCCTGATCGGTAGTGCCGCCGTCGCCGGCGCAGCTGCGGCGCTACCGGAGGGCGCCGAGGCACGTCGCCGGCGTCGCCGGCGTCGCCGGCGACGCCACCCGCGCCAGCCTCCCAAGCCCTCGGGCACCCTGCGAGCCGACGTGGCGGTGGTGGGCGCTGGGCTGTCCGGTCTCAGCGCGGCCCGAGAGGTCGTCAGGGCGGGCCGTTCGGTGGTCGTACTCGAGGCACGCCACCGGGTGGGCGGAAGGACGCTCAACCACGACCTCGGCGGCGGCAAGGTGGTGGAGGTCGGAGGCCAGTGGATCGGGCCCACCCAGGACCACATCGCCGCTCTGGCCAAGGAGATGGGAGTCGGGACGTTCAAGACCTACAACGACGGCAACTACCTCTACTACCAGAAGGGGTCGCTGACCCCCTACACCCCCAGCGGCCCGCTGGGGGCGGTGCCTCCGGACTACAGCGGGGCCGCCGAGACCGAGACCGCCCTGCTGCAGCTCGACCAGATGGCCTCGACGGTGCCTCTGGATCGGCCGTGGACGGCCGACAATGCCGCGACATGGGACAGCCAGACCTTCGAGACCTGGAAGCTGGCCAACACCCACACCGACGGCGCCCATCTGCTGCTGGACCTGGGGATCGAGGCGGTGTGGGCCGCCGAGCCGCGCGACGTCTCCCTTCTGCACGTCCTGTTCTACATCCACAGCGCGGGCAACGAGACCACGCCGGGAACCTTCGAGCGCCTGATCAACACGGCGGGAGGCGCGCAGGAGAGTCGCTTCGTCGGCGGCTCCCAGCTGGTCTCGATTCGCCTGGCCGCCACCCTGGGCAAACGCGTGCTGCTGGGCACGCCGGCGCGGCGCATCGTCCAGGACGCCTCCGGCGTGACCGTGGTCTCCGACCACGCCACCGTCAAGGCACGCTCGGTGATAGTCACCGGGCCTCCCGCGCTCACCGCCCAGATCCGCTACGAGCCCGACCTGCCCCAGGGCCGCGCGCAGCTGCTGCAGCGCTTCCCGCAGGGGTCGGCGATCAAGTGCGAGGCGATCTATGACCGGCCGTTCTGGCGTGACAAGGGCCTGGCCGGCCAGGTGACCAGCGATACCGGACCGGTACGGATCACCTTCGACAACTCCCCACCCGACGGCTCGCCGGGCATCATGCTCGGCTTCATCGAGGGCCAGGCCGCCCGTCAATACGGGCCCAAGCCGGCCGCCGAGCGCCGGGCCGCGGTGCTCGCCAACCTCGTCACCTACTTTGGTCCCGAGGCCGCGCATCCGCGCGACTACCTCGAGATGAACTGGTCGGCGGAGCCGTGGACGCGCGGCTGCTATGTCGGCTACACGCCCCCGGGCGTGCTGCTGGACTACGGCGAGGCGATCCGGGCACCGGTGGGACGCATGTTCTGGGCCGGGGCAGAGACCTCGGACTACTGGAACGGCTACATGGACGGCGCCGTGCGGTCGGGTAAGCGCGCGGCGCGCGAGGCGCTGGCCTAGAGATCTGCGGGGTGGCTGACCTCGGAGACCCGCCCGAGCGCTGGCACCGAAGGTGGCTGGCCTAGGAGGACGCGGAGGCCTGGCGGGCGAAGCGTTGGGAGGTCCGCTGCTCGGTCGGGCGTCGATCGACCTCAAACCAGACACACCCGAACTCACCCGGCTCGGCCCCCCAGCGCCCGGCCAGCTTGTCGAGCAGGCGCAGCCCGAGGCCCCGGCGCAGATCGGGATCTCCGGCGTCGAAGCCGGGCCCGGTGTCGCGCACCTCCACGCGGGCGTAGTCGCGAGCCAGGTAGGCGCGCAGGCCGATCCCCCGCGGCTCCGAGTGCCGGATGGCGTTGGTCACCAGCTCGGAGACCAACAGCGACACGGTGTGGTCGAGGTCGGGATCCAACCCCTTGGCCACCAGCGCCCGGCGGGCGACCGACGGCGCCATGGGGCCCGCCGGCAGCACGAGCTCCAACACGGGCGTGGAGATGTCCTCGACGACGGGCATCGCCCACTTGCTCTTGCGCCTGGGGTGTTCGAGACCGTTGATAGAGGTTCTGTGCCCGATCGAGCCAGATTCATGCATCCGAGGGCAAACGTTGGGCCAGGGGCTGCACGGCGGGGCCCTGCAGCACGGTTCCGTCCACGGCAAAGCGCGAGCCGTGGCAGGGGCAGTCCCAGGAGCGCTCGGCCTCGTTGAACGCCACCCGGCAGCCCAGATGGGTGCAGACGCAGGAGACGGCATGCAGCCGCCCGCCGGGCTCGCGGTAGGCCGCGGCCAGCTTCCCCTCGATGCGCACCAGTCCGCCCTGCCCAGGGGCCAGGTCCTCCACGGTGCCCGAGCGCTTGAAGCGGTCTCCGATCAGGTGACGTGCGTCCTTGGCCACCTCCGCGGCCACCCCCCGGGCCGAGCGGCGCGGCGTCAGGCGGTTTGAGTCCAGCCGCGCGGCCCATGGGTTCTCGCGTCCCAGGATCCGGTCGGTCAGGATCATGGCTGCCGCCGTGCCGTTGGTCAGGCCCCACTTGCGATAGCCGGCCGCGGTGAGAATGCGCGAGCCCAGCGGGGTGATCGGTCCCACGTAGGGCAGCCCGTCGGCCGGCATCAGATCATGGGCCGACCAGCGGTGGGTGATGCGTCGGACGTCGAAGTGCTCGCGGGCGAAGTGCTCCAGGCGACGGTAGCGCTCCCCGGTGGCGGTTTCCTCACCGGTGGTGTGTCCCTCGCCGCCCACGATCAGCAGCTCCTCGTCGGGTCCGCCCGGCACCGGAGCCTGGCTGCGCACGGAGCGCGTCGGCTCCTCGGCGGAGATGAACATCCCCTCCGGGGGTGTCCCGCGGACGGTCATCGACAGGCAGTAGGAGCGCTTGGCCGTGAGGCGGCTGAAGAACAGCCCGCGGTCGAGCATCGGCATGAGCGTCGCCACGACCACGTGACCGGCCTGCACCGAGCCCTCGGCGGTGCGCACGGACGGGCGCCCGCGCCAACTGGCCCCGAGCACGGGCGAGTGCTCGAAGATCTGCCCGCCGTTGCGCTGCACCAGCCCCGCCAGGCCGAGCAGGTAGGCGCGGGCGTGCAGCTCGGCCTGGTCGTCCAGGGCCACCGCGGCGGCTACCGGGAAGGGCAGCGGCGTCTTGGCCACCAGGCGCGTGGGCAGCCCCGCCTCGCGCGCGGCGCTGACCTCGTCCTCGATCTGGGGCCGGCGCGCCGACGATCTGACGTAGGTGTAGGCCGTGCGCCGGCGCCAGCCGCACTCGATCTTCTCGTCGGCCACGAAGGCGGCGATTCGCTCCAGGGCAGCGCGGTTGGCCTCGGCGTAGACCCGCGCCCCCTGAGGTCCAAACTTCGAGCGCAGCTCGTCGTAGACCAGACCGTGCAACGCCGTCACCTTGGCGGTCGTGTGACCGGTCACGCCGCCCCCGACGGTGCCCGCCTCGAGCACGACGACCCCGACGCCCTCGGCGCCAAGCAGCGCCGCGGCGGTCAGCCCGGTGATCCCGGCCCCGACGATCACCACGTCGGCGCGCTGGTCACCGCTCAGGGAGGGGGCGCCGAGATCACTTGTGGTGTCCATCCACAGGGAGACGCCCTTGCCGGGGAGCTGGCTCACGTTCCGGCACTACCCGACCCACGCACTCGCCACGCGCTGGCGCCGGTCCCCCCACGCGCTGGCGCGGGTCCCTCCGCGCGCTGGCGCGGGTCCCTCCGCGCGCTGGCGCCGGTCCCTCCGCGCGCCAACCGGCACGCAGACGTGCGGTGGCACCGGAGGGAGAGCGGGAGCGACGGGACTCGAACCCGCGGCCTCTGCCGTGACAGGGCAGCGCTCTAACCGACTGAGCTACGCCCCCTCGCTGTCCACAGTATGCCAAGGCTGATCTACCCTGGATCACGTGCCGCTGACCGCACCCGAGCCGGGCTCCTCCAACCCCGTGCGCAAGCTGGCCGCCGACCTGATCGCCGAGCGCCGGGCGGGGATCTTCCCGCCCGGAGAGAAGTCGCCCAGCCTCCATCGCACGCGGCGCTTCGCCGCCGATCCCCTGTCGCTGCTGCTCGAGAGCTACGAGCGCTACGGACCCGTGTTCACGCTGAGGATCTTCCACGCCAACGTGGTCTTCATGCTGGGACCGGAGGCCAACCATCACATCACCGTCTCCCACGCCGGCAACTTCCGCTGGCGCGAGGGACACATCGGCGACCTGATCCCGTTGATCGGTGACGGCCTGCTGACCATCGACGGCGAGTTTCACGACCGCTCGCGACGCATCATGCTTCCGGCCTTCCACCATGAACGGGTGGCGGAGTCGATCGACGTGATGGCCTCGGAGACCGACCGCGCCCTGGAGGCCTGGCGCGATGGCGGTCGCGTGGACGTCTATCACTGGACGCGCCGCCTGGCCATGCGCATAGCCATGCAGGCCCTATTCGGCCTGGACCCCGAGGCGCGTCCGAGCTCGCTCACCCCCGCCGACCTGTTCGAACGAGCCCTGAGCTTCTACTCGCGCGACTACTTCCTGCAGGTCATGCGGGGGCCGAAGACCCCGTTTGCCCAGATGCAGCGGGCCCGCGACGCCCTCGACGGGCTCATCTACTCGGAGATCGCCCGGCGGCGGCGGACGGGCGAGCGCGGCCAAGACATCCTCAGCCTGCTGCTGGACGCCCACGATGAGCATGGCCACGTGCTGTCTGATCGGCACCTGCGCGACGAGGTCATGACGCTGCTGTTCGCCGGCCACGACACCACCACCTCTACCGTCGCCTTCCTGTTCTATGAGCTGGCCCGCCACCCCGAGGTGGCCGAGCGCCTGCGCGCCGAGCAACAGCGTGTGACCGGCGGCCAGGCTCCCACCGCCGGTCAGCTCATGGCCGAGATGCCCGAGCTGGACATGGCCCTGGAGGAGACCCTGCGTCTGTACCCGCCGGCCTGGATCGGGCCGCGCCAGTCGGTGGAGCCGTTTGAGTTCGCCGGCGTCAGGGTGCCGGGGGGCGCCCCGGTCAACTACTCCTCCTGGGTCAGCCATCACCTGCCCCACGTCTTCGAGGATCCGGAGCGCTTCTGGCCCGAGCGCTTCTGCACCGAGCGGCGCAGGCGGCTGCCTAAGGGCGCCTACGTGCCGTTTGGAGCCGGATCGCGCATCTGCATCGGCATGCGCTTTGGCCAGCTCGAGGTCAAGCTGATCGCCGCCATGGTGCTCGCCCGCTTTGGCCTCCAGCTCGCCCCGGGCTACCGGTTATCGATCCGCCAGATGCCCACCATCGGCCCCCGGGAGGGGATGCCCATCGTCGTCACCGCGCGCTCCTCGACGCGGCCCGCCACCATCTCGGCGGTGGCCTGATGATCGCTCGCCGGCCTGCGGACGCGCGCCGCGGCCTGGGGATCCTGGCCGGGCTGCTGATGGGTCTGTGCGCCCCGGGCCCAGCTCACGCCGCGGACTTCCACCTCACCCAGGTCGGCTCGTTCACGAGCCCGGTCTTCGTCACCTCGCCGCCGGGCGACTTCACCCGGATCCTCGTCGTCGAGCAGGGCGGCGTCATCCGGCTCGTGCACGGAGCGACCGTGAGCACCTTCCTGGACATCAGCCGGCTGGTCAACGCCGGAGGCGAACGCGGCCTGCTGTCGGTGGCCTTCCCCGCCAGCTACCCCTCGAGCGGGCTGTTCTACGTGTACTACACCGCGCAGGCCTCGGCCTACCCCGGCGCCACCGATGGCCAGGTCACCATCGAGGAGTTCCACGCCGACTCACCCGACGCGGCCGACCCGGCCAGCGGGCGCGTCGTCCTTACCCAGAACCACTCCCAGTACTCAAACCACAACGGGGGCCAGCTGCAGTTCGGCCCTGACGGCTACCTGTACGCCGGGCTGGGCGATGGCGGGGGCGGCGGCGATCCCCTCGGCAGCGGGCAGAGCCTCGCCACTCTGCTGGGCAAGCTGATTCGTATCGATCCACGGGTCAACGGCAGCGCTGCCTACGGCATCCCGCCGGGCAATCCCTTCGCGAGCCCAGCCTCCGGCGCCCGTCCGGAGATCTGGTCATGGGGACTGCGCAACCCGTGGCGCTTCTCCTTCGATCGGGCGACGGGAGACCTGACCATCGGCGATGTGGGCCAGAGCAACTGGGAGGAGATCGACCTGGCTGCGCGCACCGCCGGGGGTGGGAGCGCAGCCAACTTCGGGTGGAACTGCTGGGAGGGATCCCACCCCTACGGCTCAGGATGCTCGACCCCCCCGCCGTCCTACGTCGCACCGGTCATGGACTACGCACACGCCAGCGACGTGTGCTCGATCACCGGAGGCTATGTCGTCCGTGACACGACGCTGGGGTCGCTCACGGGCCGCTACCTCTACGCCGACTACTGCAAGGGCGACCTGCGCTCGGTCAGCCTCGCGGGTGCCGCGGCCAGCGGCGACCGCGCGGAGGGCCTCAACGTCCCCAGCCCGTCCTCCTTCGGCGAGGATGCCTGCCAGCGGGTGTACGTGGCGTCATCGACCGGCCCGGTGTACCGGCTCGACGGAGCCCAGGCCCCGACCTGCACCCCGGGCCCCGCTCCCGCCGGGGGCGGCCCGGTCCCGGGCTCACCCGCACCCCCACCGTCCTCCCCGGCCCCCTCGGGCGCACCCGGGCCACCCCGCCCCGGCCCGGCCGCCCCCGCCGGCCGTGTGCGCCTTCTCGGTGCCACCCGCCAGCACATCTCGCGCACGCACCGGCTGCGGCTCGTCGTCACCTGCACGGGCGTTTGCTCGGGGCGCGTGTCCTGCACGATCCGAGCCGCCACAGGCCTGCTCGCCACTCTGCCCACGCGAACCTTCTCGCTGGGCCGTGCCGGGCGGCGCAGGATGACCTGGACCCTGCGCGGAGCGCCGCGCCGACGCGTGCTCGGCGCCCTGGCCGCGCGGCGGCGGGTCAGAGCCCTCGCCCTCGCCCACCCCGGCCCGGACCGTCCCGGCCAGCGCGCGGCGCGTTTGAGCATCGTCCTGCGGTAGCTCGCCACGGCCTGGTGTCCGAACACCGGGACTCCAGTTCGGCCACCGCGTAAGGGGCCAGGATCATCCTCCGGCCGAGCACGCGCCCCCGGTCCCGATGCAGCGATGCCGGCCCGGAGACCAGCGCCGCGGGGGCGGCGGCGAGCTGGCGCCAGGACGCACCCGCCAGCGTCGCGGGCAGGGCGATGGCCGCCGGTTGAGGGCCGAGGTTGACGAGCACCGCCGCCGTATGCGCGCCATGTTGGAACTGCTCGCCGAGCAGCGTCCCGGGGGCGGCGGGGGCCGGGATGGACGTGGACGCAAAGCTCAGGGGCTGCCCCGTGCTCGCACCCCGCAGGCCGTCGAGCACGAGCGCCAGGGCCGCTCCCCCGGCCGACCGGCCGAAGGCGGTGGTCTGCGGGGAATGGGCCACGGGGGCCTGAAAGCCCCCGGCCCTGGCTCCGGACGCCCGTGGCGCGCCGAAGTCCAGGCCGGCGGTGTCGGGGAAGATCGCTCCGAAGGGCGCGCTGGAGACCAGGGCGTGAAGATCGGCCTGATCGACGCGCGGGTCCGAGAGCAGCGCCAGCGCGAAGGCAGCGACGTCCAAGCCCTGCGCCCAGCTGGCCTGGGCCGCGGCGCGGCGGTCGAACAGGTTGAACTCCGTCACCCAGCCGCTGACCCCCGAGGGCAGGGCGGCCAACTGGGCGCGCAGCCTACTGGCGCGCATCCGGGGAACCGCCAGCATCGCCGCCGCGGCGCGCTGGTCCAGCGGCCGCTGACCCGGACCCAGGCCCGAGCTCAAGTAGGCGTGGAAGGTGAGGGCATCCTCGCCGCGCAGGGTGCGCAGCAGACCCTCGTTCCAGTCGCGCTCTCGACTGTCCTCACCCACCCCCGGGATGTCCGGACGCAGATAGCCCACCGCGGCCACCCGCACCCCCGGAAACGCCGACTTGATCGCGGCCAGCCAGCGCGACGCCTCGCGGCCATAGTCGGCCCCGGTGGGGAAGCGGGCCGCGTAGCGGGGCAGGTACAGCTCGTTGCCCAGCTCCACACGGGTGACCGGCAGCCCGAGACCCCGCGCGGCGTGCAGCATCGCCAGCTGCTCGCCGAGCGTCGAGGTGACGAGGTTGAGGTCATAGACCGGGCCGGCGCTGGCTGCGCGTGCCACGCGCGCCCAGTCGCCCAGCGTGATCCTCACCCGACCCCGCTCGGCGGCGAGTGCGGAGGGAACGGCAGCGCCCGACACGAAGGTCCCGGCCCGCCAGTCCCAGAAGTTCGCCGGGGTACCGCCGAACACGCGCAGGGCCTGGGGGCCAAGCGCGCCCAACGCTCGCAGGAAGCGCCGATCGCGCCACACCCAGGACGGAGCGGTGACCGCCTCCCCGTTGACACCGAGAAAGTCGCCGGGCAGGGACCGCACGGCACCGGACAGTGTGGCCGCACGGTGGCTCCCGGGCCCCCCGGGATCCGCACGGGCGGGCCGCTGGCCGGGGCCCGCCGGGGCGCGTCCCCGCAGCCCGCCATCACCAGAGCCGCCAGGAGCGCGGCGGCAGGCAACCGGACCCGGGTGAGCTGAAGTCCGCGCGAGGACAGGCCGTGATTAAACAGGCCCCGGCGAGTGGGCCACCCCCGAGCCGGCGGGCAACCGTGACCCTGCCCCTACCATCGAGATGTGCTCTGCCCGCGTGCCGCCGTCGCCGCGCTCGCCCTCCTGGCGCTGGCTCCGGCCGCCGCTCTGGCCCAGGAGCCGGGCCCCGGACGCACACTGGGGTTCCTGCATGTCGGTCCGGTCGGCGGACCGGGCGGACTGCCCCAGATCACCGACGGACAGGATCGCCAGATCCTGCTGCGGGGAGTAAACGTCAACGGCCTGGGTGACTACTACCGCCCCAGCCTCAAGGCGTTCTACTCCAACGACCCCGCCGCCTTCGCCCACGGAGCCTGTCCCGACAACGACGTCAACGTCCGGGCGGTGATGGTCTGCCAGCTGGACTTCGCCCAGATGCGCCCGCTGGGGTTCAACTCCATTCGCCTGGCCATCTCCTGGAGCCTGCTGGAGCCCAATCCGGGAGCCGTGGACCCGGTCTACGTCGATCGCATCGCCCAGGTAGTGGACTGGGCGCGGGCGCAGGGGATCTACGTGATCATCGACCTTCACCAGGACGCCTGGAGCAAGTACATCTACAGCCCCCCGGGCCAGACCTGTCCCCCCGGGATGAGCACCATGCCCGGCTTCGACGGAGCGCCGCGGTGGGCCTCAGAGCACGTCAGCCCGGTGTGCGCCGCGGGCGGAGTGCGCGACCTCGACAACGCGGTCCAGGAGGACTTTCAGAAGCTCTACGCCAACGCGCCGGGACCCGACGGCGTCGGACTGCAGGACCACTACGCCCACCTGTTCTCGGTCCTCGCCCAGCGCTTCGGCCAGGACCCCACGGTGGCGGGCTACGAGATCATCAACGAGCCCGAGCCGGGGTTCAATCCCACGCCCTCGATGGACGCCAGCGAGCTGTTTCCCTTCTACGCCAAGGTGGTCAACACCGTCGTCCACGACGTCCCCTCCTTCCACCAGCTGTTCTTCGTGGAGCCCAACACCACCCGTGACGTCACCGACCAGAGCGCCATCGTGGCCCCGTGGTCGGCGTACAGCCCATACCCCAACGTCGTCTATGCCCCGCACATCTACACGGGCGTGTTCACGGCTGATGCGTCCCTGGCCGGACAGCGCTTCTTCCCCGACGACGGGGGCTACAAGAGCGCGATCTCAGACGCCCAGCACCTGGGCCTGCCCGTGTGGGTGGGGGAGTTTGGCAACAGCCCCTCCGACGACAACACGATCCTGCGTCGCAGCTACGCGCTGCAGGACCAGTACGGCGTCAGCAGTGAGCTGTGGCTGTGGAAGGAGGACTTCTGGGGAGTGTTCGGCAAGCCCTTCGGTCCGGGCACGCCCCAGCCCGGGCGCCTGAAGTACGTCGATCGTGCCTACCCGCTGGCCATTGCCGGGGACCTGCGAAGCCTGTACTACGACCCCGATCGCCGAATGCTGGACCTCACCGCGACCTCGCCCGCGGTGACCCCAGGCGAGCGCTCGCGCGCGACGGTGGTGTTCGTCCCCGAGGGATCCCCGGGAGACATCCTGGCCCAGGGCGCGCGGGTCGAGGTGCGCGACCGCGGCGCGGCCCGCGAGGCCTTCGTCTATCCGACGGGCGGCGACTATCGCGTTTATCAGGGGCCTGCGGCCCCACGGACGCCCCTCACGTCCACGGGCTCATCGGCGCCCGGGGGCGGGCAGCGGCGACCCGGCTTCGCCCCCGGCGGGCCCGTGCTGGCCTTCATCAGCGGGCCGAGCACGCAGGCCTGCCTGAGCCGGCGCCGGCTGACGCTGACCGTCGGCCACCGCCGCGGCGTGCGCGTGACCCGCGTTCGCCTGACCGTCAACGGTCGTCGCCGGCGCCTGGGACGGGCGGCCCCGCGCCGCCTGACCATCGACCTGCGCGGTCAGCCGCGCGGCGTCTACCGCATCGCCATCACCGTCCGGGTCCGGGTGCGGGGCCGGACCCGCGTCCTGTCGGCCGTGCGGGTGTACCACACCTGTGTTCCGGGTCGCCGAGCCTGAGCTCGGTCCCCGCCGTCCGGCGGGCGACGCGTCAGCGCACGATGCGAAAGGCCCCGCGCATGAAGGGGTGGATGCGACAGAAGTAGTTGTAGGTGCCCGGGCCCAGGCCGCGCGGGGTCGACCAGGTGTCGCGGTTGGAGGCGGCGGTGAAGCCACGGGGCCCGAAGCCCAGCTCGGCGGAGTCAAAGCGGGCCGCCCCGTCGGCCAGCGGGTAGGCGATGCCCGTGGCGCGGTTGCAGGGGGCCCGGCAGGAGGTGATCGTGTGGAAGATGGTCTGCGAGGCGTCTGAGTTGTGGAAAGTCAGGCTCGCGCCGGCGTGGATGACCGGGGGGCGCCCGGCCGGACTCGACAGCGTCAGGTCGCCCTGGCCGTACTGGAACTGGCTGATGTCGATCACGGGCTGGTCGGCCGGGCCGTCGAGCATCTTGACCGCGTCGGGCAGCACCACGGGACCGCCGCCATGGTTGTTGTTCTCGGCCAGGTGACCGTGGGTCAGCCGGCCCGGGAGGTCGACTCGGTGGCGGAACGGGTCGACGCCACCCCGGGCGCCGGCGGCGACGGCCACGACCATGATGCCCATCGACTCATACCAGGAGGCACGCCTGGAGTCATAGGTGCCCGTGATGCTCAGGACGTCGCCACGGCGCACCGCCACCCGCCAGTGGGGACGTGTGGCGGTCATGGAGACGTCCCAGGAGACCGCGCCGGCCGGCTCGTAGTAATGAGCGACCGAGCGGAACAGGTGGACCCGCCGCCCGCCGCGACTCAGCCACAGGTCGTCGTACAGGCCCCCGGGATGCAGGTGCCCCGCGGTCTGGACCAGCACGCCGTTCTGGGTGACGGGGACCTGGTTGGTGTGCACGCCGTAGAGCTGATCGGGCGCGGCCTGATCGGGATAGGTGAACTTGCCGTTGCGCCCGGAGCCCTGGAGCACGTCGAAGACCGGGTAGGCGCGCAGGCCGGTGACGTCCATCCACTGGGGGTGGACGGCCGCAATCCCCCGCGCCGCCGACGAGCCGGCGGCAATGAAGTCCAGGTCGTAGGTGATGAACACCGTGTCGGCCGTCGGCGTGAGGTTGTGGATCATGTAGTTCATCAGCCAGTGGTCGCTGGGCTGATAGGGGAATCCGTAGCCGCGGGGCAGCTGGCTGACGGTCTTCTCCTCGCCGGCGGCGAAGGTCGGGTAGCCGTTGATCACCCACACGCCGTGGTGCAGGTGCAGCACATCCACGCGCGGGATCGTGCCGTCACCGCGGCGCAGGTTGGGCGCGAAGCGCACTATGTAGCCGGGCACGGTGGGCCGCAGGCGGTTGTTGGCGATCTCGATCGTGTTCTGCCCGGGCTTGATGTGCAGCGGACCGAACGCGTAGTGCAGGTGCTGGACTCCGTTGGCGCTGGTGGTGGCGCTAACGGTCCCGGGCGAGCCGGCAACCGACGCCTGGGCCACGGGAGCGCACAGCAGGAGCCCGGCCAACAGGGCCGCCCCGGCGAGGAGACGGCTTATACGCGTGCGCGACAAGCGGGCACCATGCGCGCCGGGGAGAAGGCGAGCACGGTTCGCGCAGGCGCAATCGACGTGTAGTCCACACCCAGGTCTTCGACAGCCCGGCCTGCGCCCTTGAGCCGAGCTCAGGGCGCAGGGCGGCGCTTAGCCGCAACTTGGGACGCTAGTGTCCGTCTCCATGACCATGCAATCGCTCTCCAAGCCCACCCGCACCATCGCCGCCTCGCTCTCCGGCGCCGCCGTGGCCATCGCCGTGGCCGCCAGCCAGGGGGCCGCCCAGGCACCCATGAACTCGTCCGGGTTCGGCCAGCTGCCGGGCGCCGGTGGCTGCACGATGCAGGAAGGGAGCACCCTCAACGGTTGCGCCGCGGGCAAGGGCTTGGCCGGAGCGGCCGCCGTGCTCGTCTCGCCAGACGGCAAGCAGGTCTACGTCGGCTCGCACACGGTCGGCAACGGATCTGCCACCTACGGCGCCATCGCCACCTTCAACCGCTCCTCCAACGGCACCCTGACTGAGGCGAGCTGCGTCAGCTCAGACCGAACCGACGGGGTCGACGGGACCGCCGGGTCCTGCGGCGCCGCCCCCGGCCTGTCGGGGACCGACGGCCTGGCCATGAGCTCGGATGGCACGTCGGTCTACGCCGCTTCCAAGCGCGGCGACTCGCTGGTCGTCTTCTCGCGCAACGCCTCCACCGGCGTCCTGACCCAGCTCGGCTGCTTTGCCTCGGTTCCCACCGACGAGCACTGCGTGGCGGCCAAGGTCCTGACCGGTGCCGACGCGGTCACGGTGAGCCCGGACGGCAAGAACGTCTACGTGTCCTCCGGCTACGCCAACGCGATCGACGAGTTCACGCGCGATCCCGCCACCGGGAAGCTGACCGAGATCGGCTGCGTGTCCGACGACTCGACCACCGGCATCTGTTCCTACGGCAACGCCATGAAGGGACCCAGCTCGATCGGTGCCACGCCGGACGGCAAGTTCGTCTACCTGTCCTCCACCGTCAGCCACTCGGTCAACACATACGCCCGCGACGCGAGCACCGGCGCCCTGACCCAGATTGGCTGCCTGAAGCTCGACGCCCAGGTGGGCGGCTCCTGCGCCGCCGGCAAGCTGATTCGCTCGGTGAGCTCGCTGGCCATCTCCGGCGACGGCGCCAGCCTGTACGTGGCGGGTGAGAGCCCAGCGACGATCACCGCCCTCAAGCGCGACACCGCCAGCGGGGCGATCAGCGAGTCCGCCTGCTTTGACTACCTGACTCCGCCGCCCCCGCCGGATACCACGACTGACGACAGCACCGATAGCAGCGGCGACAGCACCGCACGCGCCAAGACGCGCCAGACCTCGACGGCCGACCCTTGCACCTCGATTCCCGGGATCTACTCGGTCCGCTCCCTGGCCCTGGCGCCCGACGGATCGCACCTGTATTCGGTGGGTACCGGCAACGTGTCGATCTTCAATCGCGACACGGCGGGCAACCTCCGCCAGAGCGCGTGCATCTCGGTGGACGACACCCGCTGCGGCAAGGGCCGCGCCCTGGACGGCCCGTCCTCGGCCGCCACCAGTCCTGACGGCAACAACCTCTACGTGGCGTCCGGCGGCAATTCGATTGCCAGCTTCGGACCGGGTGTGGCGATGCCCTCCTCGCGGGCGGTCCTGCGCCGCGACGGCAGCGCCTTCATCGCCATGGCCTGCCCGGCGCGCGCCCACTCGGGCTGCGCCGGGACGGTCACCCTTCGTCGCCCGGGCGCGCCCCACCGAGGCAGGCCCCACCGGCGCCGGGCCCAGGTCGCGCGAAGCGCGGCGCTCGGCGTCGCCGCATTCCACCTGCGCTCAGGCCAGGCCGGCTACGTGCGGATTCGCCTGGACCGGTCCACGCGTCGCCTGGCGCGGCGCCGTGGGGGAGTTGCGCTGGTCGCGGTGACCACCTCGAGTGTCGCCGCCTCAGGCACCGCCAGCCAACGCGTGATCGTCCGGGCCAGTGGCCGTCACGGCTAAGACGAACTCGTACAGACAGCGGACCGAGGAAGTTCATGGCGGACGCTCCTTGACAAACGCGGGGGGAAGCTGGAGCCGGCGGCCGAGCCATCTCGAATCCCCACCGGCGGATCCCGAGACCTCTGGCTTTGCGTCCCCGCCTCGCGGCGAGTTTGCCCTGGTCGTCTCGGGCGCAATATCCTCACCACCGATATGACGGGCGCCGGGGATCGGACAGAATGCGGTATGAGCGCCTCCCGGCTGCCCGCCCTGCTTCTCGCCGCCCTGGCGCTGGCCGCCGCCCTGGCCCTGGCCGCTTGCGGCAGCTCCTCCTCCAGTCGCCACACCGTCCAGCGCAGCCTGCTGGGAGGAGCGGGGGCCCAGAACACCTCGGCCGGCCAGTCGCCTCCCTACCAGCCCACCGGCAGCATCGTCGCCGACGACGGCTTCCGGCCCAACCGGGACGGCTTTGCCTTTGAGAACTACGCCAACAGCGCCGGGCCCCAGAACCTGACCGCCGTCGAGATGCAGGACCTGTTCGGAGCCCAGGTGTGCGCCGCCGGATCGGGAGCCAGCTGCCAGCTCACGCCGGTGGCCCAGGAGTGGATGGACACCGAGAACGGCGGCATGGCCGGGGGCCACTGCTTTGGCTTCTCGCTGGCCAGCCTGCTGATCTTCAAGGGCGCGCTGAAGGGCTCTATCTTCGGTGCCGACCAGACCTTCGCCCTGCCCATCGTGGGCAACAAGTCGCTGCAGTCCAAGATCGCGGAGGAGTTCGTCTACCAGGACCTGGCGGCGGTCAAGGGACGCCAGGTCAAGGGCACCCCGAGCGAGATCCTCGACCGGCTGATCTCCACGCTCAAGGACCGCAGCGAGGTCTACACGATCGCCATCTTCAAGGCCGACGGCACCGGCGGCCACGCGGTCACCCCTTACGCGGTCGAGGACAACGGCGCCGGCAAGTACCACCTGCTCATCTACGACAACAACTTCCCCGGCATCACCCGCGCGATCAGCCTGGATCGCAACGCCAACACCTGGAGCTATATCGGGGGGATCAACCCGAGCGACACCTCCGAGCTCTACCAGGGCGACGCCAACACCAAGTCGCTGTCGCTGTACCCCTCATCACCCGCCGCCGCCGGCTCCCAGCCCTGCCCCTTCTGCGCCGCCCCGTCCGCGGCGTCGGCGGGCGGGGGGATGTCCACCACCGGTGCTTCGACCACGGGGGCCTCGACCACGGGCGCCTCGACCACCGACGCGAGCTCGTCGGGCACGGTGGGCGCCGCGGCGGCCTACAACGAGCTCACGCTGGCGGGGGATCCGTCTAACCATGCCCACCTGGTGCTGTCCGACGCCTCAGGCCACCACGCCGGCGTGATCAACGGCAAGTCGGTCAACGACCTGCCCGGCGTCGAGGTCTCCAGCCGGCTGTCGGACCAGAACTGGGCCGAGGCGCCCGAGCCGACCTACCGGCTGCCGCTGCGGACGCCCTACATCGTCACCATCGACGGGACCAACCTCAAGAAGCCCGACACCGAGAAGCTCAGCCTGATCGGGCCGGGCGACTACGTCTCCATCGACGACATCAAGCTCTCCCCGGGCGAGAAGGACAAGGTGACGATCTTCGGCGACGGCTCGGGGTTCATCTATGAGACGGCGGGCCGCCAGGACGAGTCACCCCTGCTGGCGGCCGGCGTCGACGGGCCGAAGGCCACCTACGGCTTTGCCATCAAGGCGCTCGGCGTCAAGGGCGGCTCGAAGATCAACCTCAACCTGGACACCAAGGCCGGCGAGCTCGATCTCGGCACCATGGGCACCCGAGGCGGGATCAAGGGCACCGGCGGCTACGGCGTCTACGTCTTCTCAGAGTCGCGTCAGGTCAAGGGCGACCCTCACGTGCACGTGTTCGGCAACTCGCAACTGCTGATCAAGCGCGGCGAGCTCGCCGTCCTGGACTACGGCCACTTCAAGGTCGGCCACAACCCCCGGCTGCTGATCGGCGGGGCCAACGGGAGCAACCCCCGCTACGAGACCCTCAAGGAGGACAAGTCCTCCACCGCCTCCGGAGCCACGACGACCCCCTGAGGGGCCGGCCGGCTGGGGTGTCTAGCAGGTCCCCTGGGAGACACACGGGTCCACCACGCGCAGGTAGCGCGCGTAGTCCACGCCCGCGGCCATGTTGAAGACGTAGTCGTTGTCAGGCGGGTAGTAGGGCGCCCCCACCTGGCGCGCGAACTGAACCCACTTATCGGGACGCCCAAAGCTCGTGTAGATGAGGCCAGAGTCCGAGGCTATCCCCCAGGTTCCCCCGGTGTCGCCCACGATCAGGCCGTAGTGGGCGATCGCCCTCAGGATCGTCTTCTTCCATCCGGGCACCGCAAGCGCGCGGATCTGCTCGTCGGACATCCCCAGCACGAAACGGGCCCCCTCCGGCGGGGCGTTGGTGGGATCGGCACAGCGTGCGCCCCCCTTGGTGGCCGGGTAGACCGCGCTGCCCGAGTCGCAGTTGACCGCGATGAACAGCGCGTGGTTGATCGAACCTCCGGCCAGCTCCTCCTCGCGCAGCAGGCCCGCCGCCGTCCCATATTCGGCCGCCACCGCGCCTGAGCCCCGGCCGTCCCCGTCGACGCGGGTGCGCCCGCCGAAGCTGAACTGCAGCAGGCCGCCGCCGGCCGGCTTGGAGCTGACCTGCCAGAAGTCGTACTCGAATCCGGTCGTCTGGTCTATGACGGTCATGTGGCCGTCGCTGCCACCCGCCGCCTGGGCCGCGTCGGGCACGCGTATCTGCATGCCCTCCAGCGGGCAGGTGCCGAAGTCCAGGCGGGTGCAGTGCAGGGTGAAGGTCGGGTCTGAGACCTGCGAGAAGTAGACGGGCCGGTTGTACTCGTTGGGCGTGCCCGCCAGGCCGGCGAGGATGTTCAGCGGTGGCCCGAAGCCCACCAGGCGGCGGACCATGGCAGCGGAGTTGGCCACCAGCGGCGCGTTGGCGGGAACCTGGCGGTTGAACGCGCTGGAGGCTGCGTAGAAGCGATAGCACCCCGCCGGTTCGTTGCCGGGGGCGAACGTGCCATAGGCCGGCTGGCAGTTGGGGTTCAGCAGCGCCCCGTTGGCGATGTCCAGAACGTTGGTCTCGGGAGCGAGCACGTCACTGAGCGGATCGGCGCTGGCGGGGGTGGGCGGGCCATGGGTTGAGACCGGCGGGGGTCGCGGTGTTGTCGCTGTCGGGCGCGGGGCGGGCGTCCCGGCGAGGAGGAGCACCAGGCGCACACGCACCTTCGCGCTCCGCGCCCAGCGGGGTGGCCTGACCCGCAGCGTCCGCGAGCGCAGGGCGGCACGCACGCTGGACAGGCCCAGCGATCGGGTGTGGCGGCCCGCGGTCAGCCGTGCCGCCAGCACGGCGCTCGGCGCGAGACGCGGAAGCGCAAAGACCAAGCGCCCACGGCGCCTGCGCCCAGCGATGGTGCGAGTGGGGCGGGCCGGGGTGGGACTCGAGCGCTGAGGGCGGGAAGGGGCCGGAGAGGAAGCTCGGCTGTCGGCCCTAAGGGTGGCGCTGGGAATCCGCGGCGCGCTGGCGGCGGTGATCGTCGCCGCCTGGGCAGCGGTGGGCAGGCCGCCGAGCAGGGCCAGTGACGCGATGGAAATCCGTGCCGGTGCCAAGAACATCCGTGTCTCCCAGGCCTTCTTCCCTGATCGACTCTATGCCAAGCGCCGCGTCGCTGGACAGACGTACGGCCGGGACCCGCTGGGGTCCCGGCCGTCGCCGCGCGTGCTACGGAGTGGTGCTGGCGCCGCCAGTGCTGGCGCCGGTGCTGGCGCCCGTGCTGGCGCCGCTCGCGGCGGCCCCAGCGATCTGGAAGTCGCTGTTGGAGTAACTCAGGCTCCCCGAGTCGTCCTTCTGGTGCAGGGTCACCTTGGCGGTGGTGCCATCGTTGAAGGTCACGGTGCAGACATAGTCAGCGCCCTTCTTGGCCGTAACCCCACTGGGGCAGCTGGCGCTGGTGATCGGCTTGGGAGCGGTCTTGTCCTTCTTGAGCTTGTCCTGGACCTGGTTCTGGTCGATGGTGCTGCTGCAGGCGGCCAGCGCCAGAGCCGGCAGGACCAGCAGGCCTAGAACGCTTCGACGGATGATTCGCAAGTTCGTCCTCCTTGGATGCCGGCCCCGGGGACCGGACTTCGGGTGCCTTGAACGGCGAGCGTAGTGCATGGCTGGCTCTCCTCACCCGATGGCGCCGCCCGAACCGATCACACCACCGGCCGCTACCGTGGCCCCGTGAGTCCTCCACCCGCAGCCGCCTGCTTTGGTCAAGGCAGTCACCGCGGACAGCGCCACGCGCGTTTAACATGGGCGATGCTGGCCCTGGTGGCGGCTCTGGGGGCCAGCGGGTGCGGGCCTCCCTCGACTCGCTATTCAGACTCGGGCGCAAGCGGTGGTCCGGCGCCCGCGCCCGGCACAGAGCTCCCGGCCGCGCCAGCGGCGTCGCATCCCGACGTGCCTATGCCCGATCCGAAGTTGACCCCGGGTGCTGTCCTTCCCAGCGCCTCACCGGCGACGATCTGCCGGCGCGGCTACTCCCGGCGTCAGCGCAACGTCCCGGTCAGTCTCAAGCGGGAGGTCTACCGCCGCTACGGCATCACCTACGTGCCCCGTCGGGCGGTTGTCGATCACCTCGTGCCCCTGGAGATCGGTGGCGCCAACGTCGGTATCGATCCGGCGACGGGAAGGGTCAATCCGACCGCCAACCTCTGGCCCGAGCCGGTCGCCGGCCCGGCCGGCTCGCATCAGAAGGACGGCCTGGAGAACTACCTTCGCAGCGCCGTGTGCACGGGGCGGATGAGTCTGCGCGCCGCCCAGATGGCGATCGCCTCCGACTGGTATTCGGCCTGGCTGCAGGCGGGTCAGCCTGCGCCTTGACCTGCCACGACGCGGTTTATCTCGCCCACACGCAACAATGCCCGCCAGAAGAGATGAGCGCCCAGGACTGGATAGTGGTGGGGACCGACGGCTCGCCGGGCGCGGGAGCCGTGGTGCGGCGCTCGGCTCGCCTGGCGCGGGCCACCGGAGCCGGTGTGCACCTGGTCAGCGCCTACCGCACGATCGCCGGGACGGGACGGGCCCCCTACGCGCCGGCCTTTGCCGCCGAGCGGGCCGATGCCGAGGAGATCCTGCGGGAGGGCGCGGAGTTCGTGCGCTCTGAGGAGGTCGAGGTCAAGACCCATGCCGTGCCCGGAGATCCAGCCGATGCGCTGATCGCGGTGGCCGAGAGCGAGGGCGCCACGCTGCTGGTGGTGGGGGATCGGGGGATGCGCCGCCGACGGCGCCTGCGGATCAGCTCGGTCACCGACAAGGTCTCCCACCATGCCCCCTGCAACCTGCTGATCCTGCGCACCACCGAGGGTCCGATCGTTCCCCGCCGACACGATCGACCGGAGTCCGTGTGAACGACCTTCCGCGGCCGGCCCCCGGTGCCCATACGCGCGGGTTCACCCAGCCCGTGTTCATCTCGCGCCACAGCCACCGCGGCCGCCGCGTGCGCTCGGTCAGCCGGGGCCTGGCGCTGCTGGCCGCCGCCTGGACGGCGGCGGTCCTGGTTGGAAGCATGGCCGTGCTGCTGACCCGCGACACCCGCGCCACGTTCATCGACCTGCCGCCCCACCGCCTGGAGTGCCCCGGCAGCTACCCGGCGGCCACTTGGCGGCTGGGGGCACGCGGGGTGACGGGCACGCGCTGGACGCTGTCGCTGTACTCCGATCGCGTCCTGGCCGGTGCCCAGGGGGCCGTGTCCTGCCGCTCGGCCGCCGCCCTGCTGCCCGCGCTGACCGCGGGGCGCCAG
>DASYID010000123.1:0-5885 GCA_036252775.1 Solirubrobacteraceae bacterium | reverse complement strand
AGGTGGGCATGCGCGCGGACGCTATCAGCGGTCCCGGGGGCGCTCCTGGGCCGCGCTCGAGCGGGGGCGCTCAGGCCGGGCGGGCCACGATCACCGGTTGGCGGCTGGGTACCTGGCTGCCGCCCGCGGGCTCGGAGGTGACCATCACCGACGTCACGCCGCGCATGTCGGCGCTCACCCGCACCGACCCGCTGCTGATCTCAAACAGCGAGCTGGGCTGGGGCGCCTGGCCCCGCCGGGCCAGCCACACCTCATAGACGCGCCCACGCGGGGGCGCGGCCATGTGGTCGACCTGCAGCTCGACGCCATAGGAGGTCCGACGCACGGAGGCGGTGGCCCCGGGAAGCGCCGCGCTGTCCACGCTGGCCACACGGGGGGGCGTGGGAGAGGCGCCACCGCCGAGGGCCACGGCGCCGATGGCCACGCCAGCGGCCAGCGCCGAGAGCCCGGCCAGGGCACCGGCGGGGCTGAGGCTCAGTCCCGTCCAGCGCCGGCGGGGACGGCGCGCGGGGACCGCATCGGCCCCAGCGCCGGCGGCCCGCAGCAGGTCGGCCTCCGAGCGCACGGTGGCCATGATGCGCTGGCCCAGGGCCAGGGGCGCTTCCATCGGTGCCGTAGAGGCGGGCAGCGAGTCGACGGCCTGTTGGAGGGAGACGACGTCGGCGCGGCAGACGGCGCACTCGGCCAGGTGGCCCTCCAGCGCCGGGACGTCGTCGTCGGGCAGCGCCCGCATGACGTAGGCCGCCACCTCGCCCTCGAAGTGCTCGTGACCCTCGACGTTCATGACAGTGCCTCCGCGGGCCCGAGGCTCTGACCGGCGGCGAGGAGGTGGGCGTGCAGCTTGGCCAGACCCAGGCGCATGCGACCCTTGATCGTCCCGATCGGCGTGTCGAGCATCGAGGCGATCTCGGTATGGGTGAAGCCCCCGAAGTACGCGAGCTCGATCACCCGGCTCTGCTCGGCTGGCAGGCCCTGGAGGGCGTCGCGAATCTCGCGCGCCTCGTCGCGCTGAGCGACCTCCACCTCGGTGCGCTCGCGCGCCTCGAAGCGCTCCTCGATCCCCTCGTCGGAGGCGCGCCGCCGGTCGTGGACGTGGCCGCGGCGCAGAGCGTCGATCGCGCGGTTGTGGACGATCCCCAGCACCCAGGTGCGAACGCTTCCACGCGTGCGGTCATAGCGTGCCCCGCTACGCCACAACGACAGGAAGGCCTCCTGGACGACGTCCTCGGCCGTCGAGCGCTTGCCGCACATCCGGTAGGCCAGCGAGAAGGCCGGCCCGCTGTGGCGCTCGTAGACGACCTCGAAGGCCCGCGCCTCGCCCTGGCGCACCAGGTACATGAGATCTTCGTCGGCCAGCGCCCGCAGGGCGGCGGGTGAGGATTCTCCGGGGCGGCGATCGCGGGCCATCAGCAGCCTTCTACGCCGACCCCAGCCAGGCGGATCACCTGGCATCCCCCACGCCTAGCGGTCCAGCAGCCGGCGGGCCCCGTGAGCGACGTCCCGCAGGGTGCGCTCGGCCAGGTCGCGTACGCCGTGGGCCTCAGCCGCGCGCTGCTGCTGGCGCTGGCGCGCGCGCAGCACCACCAGGGCCGCCCCGGCACTGCCACCGACCACCACCGCGGCGGCGGGGCGCAGCCAGTTGCGTGGATCGCGCATGGCCGACAGCTCCCAGGCCTCGAGCTCGTCGGCAGCGATCTCGGCCAGGTTGGTGAGCGTGTCCTCCAGGCGGGCGACCAGGTCCTCGGGTGGGTCCACCGGAGTCAGCGCCTCGCGCAGCAGCAGCTCGAAGTGCAGCGTCTCGCTCATCGGACACCCTTCGTCGAGAGGCTCATTCGGACCCTCCGGGGGTGGCGACGATTCCCTCCAGCTGCTTGATCGCGCGGTGGATGAGCACCTTGGTGGCCCCGTCGGTGCGGCCCAGGGCGCGAGCGATCTCGCGGTTGTCCATGCCCAGGGCAAAGCGCATGATCAGGGCCTCGCGACGGTCGTCGGGCAGCTCGGTGACCCCCTGCAGCACACGGGCCAGCTCGTCGCGGCCCTCGACGAGCTCCTCGGTCGTGTGCGCGGCGGCCAGAGAGGTGGTGTCGTCGATCGGCGTCTGGGGCTTGCGCGAGCGGTCGCGGTAGAGATTGGCGGCCAGGTTGTGGGCGATGCGAATCAACCACGGGCGCAGCGGCCGGCCGTCGGACTCGCGCTGGGCCCGTTCGAAGTGCCGATAGGCCTGCAGAAAGGTCTGCTCGGTCAGATCCTCGGCGTCGTGGTGATTGCCGACCCGGTAGTAGGAGTAGCTGTAGACGTCGCGCAGGTGAGCGCGGTACAGCTCGGAGAACTCGTGGTCGATCTCGTGCTTGGGCCGAGCCGGAAGCTCGCGGGAAGCCTTGGAGTCGCCCACCCACGGAGACTATCCCCCGCTAGGCGGCGTGGGTGCTTTGGCCCGCGCGTGGCACCGAGACCAGGCGTCGCGGTTGGATGGGCGGGCGGGCCGGCGCGGTGCCGCCCAGCCACTCCCACTGCAGCATCACGCACGGCCAGATTCGCCCCGTTACGGCGGCGGCCAGCGCGGGCGACGGCTCCGGCACGTGCGGGAAGGTCAGGGGCCGCCCACAGCGGATACGCACGCGGTGAGGGCGGATGCGCCAGCCCCGGCGCACCGCCTCGGTCCCGATCACAGCGACCGGCACGACCGGAGCGCCGGTCTGCAGCGCCAGGCGGCCCACACCCCGCCGCGGCGCGCCCAGGGTACCCGGCCGCACCCGGGTGCCCTCGGGAAAGATGACCACGCAGTCGCCGCGCTCGAGGATCTCGCTGGCGGTGGTCATGGCATCGGCGTCGCCGCGACCCCGGTCGACGGGGAAGGCGCCCAGGCAATTGAGAAACCAGGCCTGCCAGCGCTTCTCAAAGAGCTCGCGCTTGGCCATGTAGTAGACCGGCCGGCGCACCAGCGAGCCGATCACGAACGGGTCCAGGAAGCTGCGGTGGTTGGCGGCGAAGATCACCGGCCCCTCGGCGGGAACGTGCTCGCGGCCCAGGCGGGTGAGGCGGAAATAGACGTGGAAGAACGGCTGAAGGACGGCCCGCGCGAGCCAGTAGACGACGGGATTGACTCCGTGCGTGCGCACGCGCTCGTGCAGGCGCTGGGCGTCGCTGACCGCCGGCCTCTGGGCGTTGCTGGTGGGCGGTCGCTGGGCGTTGCTGGTGGGCGGTCTCTGAGGGTCGGTGCGGGCCTGTCCCGGGGGCATGCCACGGATACCCGCGCGCGTGGCGGCCGTTACAGTGATCGCCAGCGATGGCCACGGACTCCACCCAGACCCTCAGGGGGGCCCTCGCGGGAGCGCTGGCGGCCGGGGTATGGGCGGCCCAGATGCCGCTGGACAAGCGACTCTTCGGCTGCTCCTATGACGACGTCGAGCTGCTGGGCAAGACGGTCACCCGCAGACCGGGCTGGCTGCCCGCCGGGATCGCCATGCACGTGGCCAACGGCGCTCTGTTCGGGGCGGCCTACGCGCACGTCGCGCCGCGCTTGCCGCTGCCCTCCTGGGCGCGCGGCCCGTTCGCGGCGACGGTGGAGAACTTCGCCTCCTGGCCCCTGGCGGCCCTATCCGACCGCTTTCATCCCGCCCGCAAGGACATGCCCGCCCTTCTGGGCAACCCTCGCGCGCTGGCCCAGGCCACCTGGCGCCACCTGTTGTTCGGCGTCGTCCTGGGCGAGGTGGAGCGGCGCCTGAACGCCGAGGCCGAGACCGAGCTGCCCACCTACGAGCCCGTGATCTCCTCCAACGGCCACGGCACGCTCGAGCCCGTCGGGGCGGCGTAGGAGCGGGTCGCCAGCGGGGCCCGCCGGTCAGCCGAGAGCCCTAGACTCGGCCCCCCGCCGGAGTAGCTCAGCTGGTCAGAGCATTCGCCTTGTAAGCGAAGGGTCATCGGTTCGAATCCGATCTCCGGCTCTACCGTGACGCAGCGCTCAATACAGGCGGATTCCTCAGCATCCCGCTATAAGACCCCGATGGCGACTTCGCGAGCACCGGATCCAGGCCGACCGGTGCTCTGGCAGCTGCAGATCTCGCACTACAACGAGAAGGTGCGCTGGGCGCTGGACTACAAGGGAGTGGCTCACCGGCGCCGCTCGCTGCTGCCCGGCGTGCACGTGCTGGTGGCCCGACGCCTGACCGGCGCGCCCACCACACCTGTGCTGACCCTCGACGGCCGGTCGATCGCCGACTCGACAGACATCATCGCCGCCATCGAGCAGCGCTGGCCCCACCCGCCGCTGTACCCCTCCGATCCCGCCGAGCGCCAGCGCGCGCTCGAGCTCGAGGACTTCTTCGACGAGCAGCTCGGACCCGACATCCGCCGGGCGGTCTACCACGAGCTGCTCGAATACCCGGAGATCGTGCTGGGGCTGTTCACCCACAATCAGCGCCTGCCCGCTCGGCTGGCCGTGCGCGCCATGTTTCCCGCCCTCCGCCGGGCCATGCGGCGAGTCATGGAGATCAACCCCGAGGCGGCCAGCCGCAGCCGCGACCGCGTCGTCGCGGCCATGGATCGCCTCGAAGCGGAGATCGGGCCGAGCGGCTATCTCGTCGGTGACCGCTTCACCGTCGCGGACCTGACCGCCGCGGCGCTGTTCTATCCGGTGGCCCAGCCCCCCGAGTTTCCCTATCCGTCGGTCAGCGAGCCGCCGGCCGGCGCGCGCGAGTTCCTGGACTCGCTGGCGCGGCGGCCGGGTGGACAGTGGGTGACCGAGATCTATCGCCGCCACCGGCTGGCGAAACGGGAGCCGGCCGTGGCCTGAGCGGGGGCACGAGAACGAGATGTAGAGGCCGACGAGTCCGGCGGCCGGGCTTAACGCCCCAGTCTCACCCCACCGTCCTCGGTCAGCGTCCAGTGGGGGTTGTGGGCTACCTCCCAGGGATGGCCGTCGGGGTCCACGAAGATCGCGCTGTAGCCACCCCAGAAGGTCTCGGCAGGCTCGCGGCCGATGGTGGCGCCAGCGGCGCGGGCCTGCTCGGTGACTTGGTCGACCTCATCGGGCCCCGCCACGTTGAGGGCCAGCGTCACGCCACCCCAGCCGCCACCGTCGCTGACCGCGCTGTCGTGGGCCAGTCGCTCCCGGTCCCACAGCGCCAGCACCATGTCGCCCGCCTGAAAGAAGACCACGTCGTCCTCGGGGCCCGCCGCCGTCTCCCAGCCCAGCGCTTCATAGAAGCGCCGAGCCCGGACCAGGTCTCCGACGCCCAGGGTGATCACGCTGACGCGCTGGCGCATGCGCGCCACCCTATCCGGGGGGCCCTGGGCGACTGAGCTAGAGCAGGACGTTGCGCTGCTGGAGGTGGCTGCCGACCTTGCGCTTGACCCGCTGCAGGGCGTTGTCGACCGTCTTGGTGTCGCAGGCCAGGCGCTCGCCCACCTGCTCATAGGAGTAGCCGTCCAGATACAGCGACAGCACCCGCGACTCGAGCTCGGACAGCGCCGTGGACAGACAGCCCACCAGCGCACGCAGCTCCTCGGAGGAGATGACCTGGTTGATCGGGTCGTGGACGGTGGGGCCAGGGATCATCTCGTCCAGCGTGGGTGCGTCCTCTCCCGACGCGGTCGGGGACGAGGAGAAGGACACGTACTGGTTCAGCGGGCTGTGCTTGTTACGGGTCGCGGTCTTGACCGCGGTGATGATCTGCCGGGTGATGCACAGCTCCGCGAAGTTGCGAAAGCTCGACTCCCGGTCGGTGCGGAAGTCCCGAACCGCCTTGTAGAGGCCCACCAGGCCCTCCTGGATGAGGTCGTCGCTGTCGCCTCCGGCCAGGAAGTAGGAGGACGCCTTCAGGCGCACGAATCCGTAGTAGCGCCGCACGATCCGGTCGTAGGCGGTGCGGTCACCCTGCTTAGCG
>DASYID010000122.1:0-4249 GCA_036252775.1 Solirubrobacteraceae bacterium | reverse complement strand
GCCGGCCTGGCCCGCGCGATCGCCCTCTCGGGACAGAACGTGGTGCTGGTGGAGACCGATCTGCGCCGTCCCACCTTCCGCCAGCAGTTCGATCTCGGGGCGGACTCCCGGGGGCTGACCACCGCCCTGGTCGGCGGGGTGGCGCCCAAGGACCTGATGCAGACGGCGCTGCCGGGGCTGCGGTCGCTGAAGGTGATTCCCTCCGGCCCGCTGCCCCCCAACTCCGCCGAGCTGTTGCGCAGCGCGGAGATGGGCGCCCTGCTCGAGGCTCTGCGCGCTGATGCCGAGTTCGTGATCCTCGACTGTCCGCCGCTGCTGCCCGTGGCCGATGCCCAGGTCATGCTCGACCATCCCCAGGTCGACGCCTGCCTGGTCGTCGGGCGCGCCTTTCGCACCACGCGGGAGGAGGCCAGACGCGCCCGCGCCGTGCTCGACCGCCACCGCCTGCGCAACCACGGCCTAGTGGTCAACGGCCTGCGTCAGAGCGAGGGCAACTACGACTACTACCAGGCCGAGGAGAGCAAGGCCTCCGCCCCCCGGGCCCCTTCGCGGACCGGCGGACTTCGCTAGCCCGCGGCTTTAGGTCCCGCCCCAGGGCATGCGCGAAGCGCCGCCCGACCCGCGACCGAAGACGTCGTCGAGAATCGCTCCCGGGTCGGCGATGCCGTATTCGTGGCGCAGGCGGTGCGCGACCTGATCGCGCGTGCTGCCCGCGACCGCCATCTCGATCGCCACCAGGCGCGCTCCGTCGGTGGGGGGCGCCGCGTCGGCTGGCGGTGCCTGGGGCGGCGCGGCGGAGGGCGGCGGCGTCGACGGCACAACGGGTGGTGGGGGGGTGTAGGGAGGTGAGGACGCGGCCGGGGGCCGCGGCGGCGACCCGGACGCGGACATGGGCCGCGGGCTGGGCTCGGCCGCCGACGGGGCAACGGTCGGGCTGGGCCGGCTGGGGCCCGGCTGGGCGAAGCGCGAACCCGACGCGGGCGTGGCACCGGGGCCTCGCCGCTCGGAGGTGGGCCGCGGGCGGGGCGGTGGGGTCGCCCGGCTCTCCAGTCGTGCCGGCGGTGGGGTCGCCCGGCTCTCCAGTCGTGCCGGCGGGGGCGTGTGCCCGGGGGGACCCACGCGCTGGGCCACCTCATCGAGGGTGGCCGTCACCTCGCGCAGCTGGCGGCGGGCGTACTCCGCTCGCTGCATCACCGCGTCGATCAGCCCCAGCAACGCGCTGCTTGAGTCCGGGGGCGGCTGAATCGGCGCTGGGGGAGCACTGAAGGCACTGGGGGGAGCGCTGAAGGCACCGTCGCGCTGACCGCTGCGCCCCGGGGGACCGCCCGCCGCCGGCGAGCGCCGGTCCTCGCGGGCGCTCGGTCGACGTGGCGGCCGCCCGGACCGCTCGCGCCGGTGCAGCTCAGCCGAGCGCTCCGCCTCGCGCAGGATGCTCCTGGCCCGGGGGGACAGGCCCTCGTGCCGGGCCGGGGAGGGGGTTGCGGGGTCGCCGGTCATCGGAGGGCGCGGCGTCTCGGCGCCGCCGGAGTGTCTGGTGCGTGGGTGATGTCGATCCTAGCTGAGGCCAGGTGGGCGGTTGGGCCTGTCGCCGGCACTTTGGCCCATCACAGGCTGTGGACATGAAGTTCTCGCTCGGACGCCGATGCCCTCCCGCGCCAGGGAGCACTAAAGGCCACCGCCGGGCAAGTCGATGGGTGTGGTGGTGTGTTGTGATGGGCGTCGGGCCCTCGCCTCCCATCGTCTGCCATGACCCCGCTACTCGCACCTCACCGGCGTTCGCGCCACGCTGCCCGTCTGGTCTGCGCCCTGGCGGCGCTGGGCCTGCTCGCGCTGCTAGCGCCCGCGGGCGTGTGGGCCGCCCAGCTGCGCGGTGTGCAGCTGCTGGGCCTGCGCCCCGACACCACCGCCAGCCAGGTCGACACCCAGCTCGATATAGCGCGCCGTATCGGCGCGCGCACGGTGCGGGTCGAGGCCTCCTGGGCGGACATCGAGCCCCAGTCCAAGGGCAGGCCCGATCAGCGCTATCTGGGCCTGGTCGATCACTTTGTCAGCGGAGCCGCCGCCCGCGGCATCAGGATCGTGATGGTGGTCGACGGGACCCCCTGCTGGGCCAGCTCGGCCCCGGAGGGGGTGCGCAACGGATGCGGCGGCGCCCAGCAGGCGCAGAGTGTCTCCTACCCACCCTCGGACCCGGCCGACTACGCCGCGATCGCCGGCTTTCTCGCCGGCCGTTACGCGGGACGGCTGGCCGCCTTTGAGGTGTGGAACGAGCCCGACCACTACAACGAGTACTACTTCCGCGGGCCCGACAAGCCCCAGCGCTACGCCGCCATTCTGCGGGCGGCCTACCCGGCGATCAAGTCGGCTGACGCCTCGCTGCCCGTGCTCGCCGGCTCGCTGGTCGGGGCCGACGGCCGCTTCCTGCGCGCCCTGTACGCCCAGGGGATCCAGGGCAGCTATGACGGGCTGGCCATCCACTACTACACGTCGGTGCTGGCGTCGATCCGGGCCATTCGTCAGACCCAGTCTCAGGCCCACGACTCCAAGCCCCTGTGGCTGACGGAGTTCGGATGGTCTTCCTGTCTGCCCCACGCCACCCAGGGGGGCCAGATATGCGTCGACGCCGCCCATCAGGGGATCGACCTGGCCGATGTCTTCAGCGCGCTGCGCAACACCTCCTACGTGCGCGCGGCGATCATCTACAACCTCCAGGACGACTCCCAGTACAACTTCGGGCTCGTGCGCCCCAACCTGGTTCCCAAGCCGGCCTTCAACACCGTTTCGACCTTGCTGCATCGGGGGCCGGGGCCGGTGCGGCCCATCTCGCTGCGCCTGCGCCGCAGTGGCGGGCGGGTGCTGGCCTCGATCAGCGGGCCGGCGGGCGACGCGCTCGAGCTGCAGGGCTTCCGGGGCCGGCGCTTCGTGGGCAGCCTGGTGATTGGTCTGGATCGCTACAACCGCTTCACCCACGCGCTGCCGGGTGCGTGGGGCACCCGCGGCCTGCGCGTGCGGGTCTATCAGTACTGGAGTGGGGTCTCGGCCACACGTCGCATCTAGGCCCCGCGCCCGGCTGAGGCGCCGGGTGGCGCCGCCATACTGCGCGCGTGGACGAAGTCGCCTCCCAGCCGGCTCCCGTCGGGGATGGGCCATCGGCGACCACGGGCCGGCGAGCCGTGCTGGACGTGGCCGTCCAGGTGCTCGGACGGGTGCTCAACCTGGTGCTCGGCGTGGTGGTCACGCTGGTGATCGCGCGTCGGCTCGGCGACCGGGGGTTCGGCCAGTGGTCGACGATCTTCGCTGTCTTTCAGATCACCGCCTACTTCGGCAGCCTCGGCCTGGAGCGCGTGGCCGTCGGTCGAGCCGCGGCCGAGCCCGAGCAGCAGTCGGCGTGGCTGGGGGCGCTGGTGTCTCTGCGCCTGGTCATCGCGATCCCGGTCGCCCTGGTGACGGCGGCGGTCATCGGGCTGGTGTCAGAGACCGACGCGATGCTCCTGGCCGGGCTGATCCTGTGCGTGAACCTGCTGCTCAACGGGCTGGGGGCCACGCGGGCGATCTTCCAGCTGCAGGTGCGAAACGCCGTCAACGTGGCCGTCGAGCTGGCCAACGGAATCCTGTGGGGCGTGGCGGCCATCCTGGTGGCCGCCGATCGCGGCGGTCTGGTCGAACTGGCCGCCGCCTTCGTCGCCGTCAACGTGCTGACCACGGGTCTGCAGGTGGGGGCCGCGCTGCGCGCGGCCCCTCTGCACCTGCGCGGGTCGCGGGGCCGCTGGGGCGAGCTCGCGCGCATCGGCATCCCGGTGGGCATCGGTGGAGTGCTGGTGCTCGCCTACGGGCGGATCGATCAGATCCTCGTGTTTGAGATCGCCGGCGACCGGGCGGCCGGCCTCTACGGCGCGGTCTACCGGGTCCTGGATCGCGTGCAGCTCGTGCCCGAGTCGTTGATGGTCACCCTGTTCCCGCTGATGGCCGCCGCCCACGGCCTGGACCGCCAGCGGGTGCGCCACCTGTTCCAGCTCGCCCTGGACTACATGCTGGTGCTCTCGTTGCCGCTGCTGGCCTTCACCGTGGTGGCCGGCCGTCCGCTGGTGGTGGCGTTGTTCGGCTCCCCGTTCGCCGACGCCGCCCCCGCCATGCCGGTGCTGATGGGCGCCTTCGTCCTGATCTGCGTGGGCTATCTGCTGGGCAACGTGATCATCATTGTCGGCCTTCAGGGCCGCCTGGTGCGCTTCGCCGCCCTGGCTCTGGTCGT
>DASYID010000121.1:0-9497 GCA_036252775.1 Solirubrobacteraceae bacterium | reverse complement strand
AGGGGCACATGCAGGACCTCTCGCGCGTTCGCCGGCAGCTCGTAGCGCAGACGAACCTCAGGCTGGCCGGTCAGCGCAAAGGTGGTGAAACGGACCTCCTCCAGCTCCCGACAGAGGATGTCGCACCAGGTGCTGACGCCTCCACCGACGTAGGGGTAAGTGCCCTCCGTGCACAGCAGCACCGAGCTTGGGCCCGGCGCGGCGGGCCCCCCGACGGCCTCCCGGGACGCCTCGGGCTCCGGGGACCGCCCGTCAGCCACCGGCGGCCGGCCCTCCGTCGCCAGGGGAGGCGGCGCCTCAGTCGCCGGGGCGGGCGGGGCCTCGGTCGCCGGGGGCAGGACCTCAGTCTCCCGCGGGCCGCAGCTTGGTCAAGCGCAGCCAGTTGCCCCGCGGTCTGCCCGGCTCGCGGGCGACATCGTCGACCAGGCTCTCGATCATGAACACGCCGTAGCCGCCCTCTTGAGGGTTCTCGAGGTCAACCGGCCCGAGGCTCTCGAAGTCAAACGTCACGCCGAAGTCGCGTATGTCGAGACGCACGCCCCGCTCGTCGACGAGCAGCGCCAGATGGATCTCCTGATCCTCGGCTCCCTCATAGGCGTGGCGCATCACGTTCGACAGGGCTTCGGTCAGGGCCAGCTCGAGCTCGATCACCCAGCTCTCGGGCAGACCGTGCTCGACCATCTGCGTGCTGGCCCAGCGCCGAGCCTCGTCGATCGCCTCCAGCCGGCTGGTTATGACCAGCTTCGAGGCTGCCGGCGAGGACGGGTCGCCCGTCCCGGGCTCCGGCTCGTCAGACACGCTCAGGGTGCCGCCCCCGACAATCCCGCCACACCCTCGGCCACGCTGTCATAGACGTTGAGCAGCCGGTCGGTGCGCGTCATGGTCAGCACCTTCCCCACCGCCTCGCTGGGATTGGCCAGAGCAAAGCCCGCGCTGGCGTCAGCGGCCCGCCGATGGGCAGTGACCAGGATGCCGATGCCTGAGCTGTCGATCAGGCGCACGTTGGTCAGATCCAGCAAGACCCGGGCGGCGGCTCCACTGATGCGATCGCCGAGCAGCTCCCGCAGCTCGATGGCCTGGCTGACGTCGATCGACCCCTGCAGGGTGATCACGGTCACGCCGTCCACCTGTTCGGTTGTGTGCTCCAACTAGGCCTCCTCGGGGGTTGTGGGCTGCTCTAAGAACAGACCGAGCTCGTCATCTGTCAGCAACGGCACCGTAACGTCCACGACCGCGGGGTCGAACTGGCTGCCGCGGCGCTGCGCGAGCTCATCCAGCAGACGCTCAGCGTCCCAGGCCTCCCGCAAAGGGCTGTCGGTGGCCATCTCAATCAGGAACTCTGCCAGGGCGAGCACGCTTCCGGGCAGCGGGATCGCCTCCCCCCGCAGGCCGGCCGGAAAGCCCCAGCCGTCATACCACTCGTGGTGGGTGGCTATCGCGCCCGCCACCCCAGGATCCAGGGGCAGGTGCTCGACCATCGTCGCCCCCACCACCGGGTGCTCCAGGTTGGCCTCAAAGGCGGTCTCGTCGTCCCCGACTCCGGCCATGCCCACGTCATGGATCTCGCCGGCCGTGCGCAGACCGCGCAGGTCGGCCTCGGCCAGCCCCATGGCCCTCCCCACGGTCACCGCCAGCGCGGCGACGCGATCATGGTGGTGGCGCAGGTAGGGGCGGCGGGCGTCGAGCGAGCGTGCCAGCCCCCGGACGGTGTCCAGGTAGCGCTCGGAGAAGCTCTCGAACAGGCGGCGATCGTGGAGCATCAGGGTTGCCTGCGTGGCATAGGTTTCCAGCAGGTCAAGACCCTCGGCCCCGACGGGTTGGCCCTCGGTGAAGCTGGCGAGCGCGAAGATGCCCAGCGGCTGGCCACCCTCCAGCAGGGGAACAGCGAGGATCGACCGGATCCCCAGGGCCTGAGCCTGCTCGAAGTCGCGCATGATCAGCGCTCCGACCTCAGCGCCGATCGACCAGTCGAACAGGCCGTCCTCGGGCGACAGGTCCACGCGCTGGTCGAAGTCCTCGGGCATGTTGCGGTCCGCCCGAAGCTCGAGGCGTCCGGACTCGGGCTCGAGCACCGCCACGAAGCCCCCCTCGGCGCGCGTCGCCTTGAGCGCCAGGTCCAGCAGCAGGTCCAAGAAGCGAGTGGCGTCGAGGGCCGAGCCCGCCAGGCGCTTGCCCATCTCCTCCCGGGCGCTGGCGGCCGCCAACTGCTGGCGCAGCATGTGTTCGCTGCGGGCGCGGTCGACGGCCACCCCGAGCGGAAAGGCAAGCTCACCCAGGGTCTGACGAACCCGCGCGGGGGCGTCCCCGGTGGGGACGGGGCCGACCTGCACCAGCCCGATCAGGGTCCCCTCGCGGGTCAGCGGCTGGGAGTACAGGCGCCCGACCGACGTGGTGAGGGTGCGGGCCTCGGCGATGTCATCAGCGCGAACGATCTCCAGTGGCGGCGTGGGAGCGATCCACTCCGCCCCCCCCTCGACCGTCTGGGCCATGGGACCCGGCGCGGCTCGCGACGGATCTCCCGCGGGCCGGGCTCGTGTGGCCTCCAGGTGGAGGCGCCGGGCGTCCTCCTCGGCCAGGTACAGATACCCGTCGGGAAGCCCGGCCGCCTCGACGGCCAGGCCGAGCAGGGCCTGCAGGCGGGACTCATAGCCATCGTCGCGTCCGAGGACCGCGAGCACCGCACGCCAGGAGTCGGTTGCCTCGGGCGACCGTCGTCTCATGAGCAGGAGGCGAGGCCCAGCGCCGGAGTGCTGCTGTCAGACATCACGGCCTATCTTCCCAATCGGGTCGGCTCGAGCGCCACGGACTATCGTTAGGCCATGGACTCCGGCCCCGCAGGCGAGGTCCGGTTCTCCCCGGAGGTCCAGCCGGCGCTCGAGCGCGGCGACGTGCGCGCACTGCTCGCCGCCCTGACGGTGCGATCCCTCTTCGACGAGGCGGTGGCGGCCCAGATCGTCGCGCAGGCGATGGAGATCTCGCGCGCCATGTCGCTGACTGCCTCCGAAGTGCAGGACGTCGCTCACGTCGCGCTGCTGCACGACGTGGGCAAGATCGGAATGCCCGACTCACTGCTGCACAAGCGCGGTGCCCTGGACGAGCGCGAGCGCGAGCTGATGTGCGAGCACACCCGCATCGGCGCCCAGATCGTCGGCACGCTTCCCGGCCTTGAGCACCTGGCTCCCTGGGTCCGCGCGGTACACGAACGCTGGGACGGGACCGGCTACCCCGAGGGCCTGGCCGGCGAGCAGATCCCCCTGGCCAGTCGTATCGCGGGCGTGTGCGAGGCCTACCACGCGATGCTGGTCGACCGTCCCTATCGCCGCGCACTCACCCGCGAAGTCGCGCTGAAAGTGCTGCAGTTCAACGCCTCGACCCAGTTCTGTCCGCACACGATCACCGCGTTGCTGCAGGTGCTCGACGCGCCGGCGCTGGACCTGGGCGCCCCCGCGCCCGATATCCCGGCGTCGTCGTCTGTGACCCCTCCGACGACAGCACCGGCCCCGCCGGCGGCCTCGACGCCGGCGGCAACGAAGAAGCCGGATCCCCGGCCGGAGCCCTGGGAGCTGACCAACCCGCGTAGCTCGCCGGTCGAGATCCTGCCGGCGCTGACGCCGCCAGCGGCCAGCGCGCCGGCTCCGGCGAAACCAGCTTCCGCACCACCGCCCGCCCCGCCGCGCCAGCCGCAGCCGGCCTCCCCGCCGCGCCAGCCCCAGCCGCCCCCCCCGCAGCGCCTGCCGCAGCCGCCCCGCCGGCCACTCCAGCCCCGCGCCCACGGCCGATCCCCGGGGTCGCGGGCACTGACCGCCGCCTACGCCGTCGCGTTGGCGGCCGGCCTCTCGGTGGGCCTGTGGCTGGCCCTGCCCGTGCGCGATGTCAAGAACGTATGCCCGACCGATCAGGGACATGTGCAGTGCACGCTGCAGAAGGCATGGCTGCCGGCCATCACCGTGGTGCTGGCGGTGGGCGCTCTGGGGCTGCTCGCGGTCCGTATCGGGCTGGTCAGCGCGCCGTCGCTGTGGCAACGGTGGCGACGTGGAGAGCTGTGGCGCCGCGAACCGCCGCCGCCGTTTGCCTCAGACCCGGTGCTGGTGGCCGCCACCTGGGGACTGACTTACGAGGACGCCAACCCGGGCGGCCTGCGGCCCAAGCGGATCTGGAAGACGACGCTTGGAGCCGAGGGGCAGCCAAGCGTCGGGGCCGAGGGGCAGTCAGCCGAGACCGAGCCGGCGCAGCGACAGCCGGCCGAGCCGCCGTCGTCCTAGCTCGGGGGGGCCGGGGCGGGGAGCGCGGCCGTCACCGGGATGCTGCGGCCGAGCAGCGACTCGATCTCCTCGGGTCGTATGGGCGGCGCGTAGAGGTAGCCCTGGGCCAGGCCACAGCCCAGCTCGGCCAGCAGGCTGGCCTGGTGCTCGGTCTCCACGCCCTCGGCGATCACCCTGACCCCCAGGCCCCGCGCCATGCTGAGGATCGCTTGCACGATGGCGGTGTCGCCCCCCGGCTCATCCAGGCGCGCCACGAAAGAGCGGTCGATCTTGAGGTCGTCGATCGGAAAGCGCTGGACGTAGGCCAGCGATGAGTAACCGGTGCCGAAGTCGTCGAGCACCAGGCGCACGCCGAGGTCCTTGAAGGCCTCGAGCGCCTGCAGGGGTGACTCGGCCTCCTCCATGAGCAGGCTCTCGGTGATCTCCAGGTGCAGGCAGCCTGGTTGCAGGCCCGTCTCGGCCAAGACCTCGGCGATGGCTCCGGTGAGGTCGTTCTGGTTGACCTGGCGCGCGGACAGGTTGACCGACAGCGACAGGGCCTCGCGGTCGGGTGAGGCGCGCTTCCACTCCACCATCTGGCGACAGGCCTCACCCAGGACCCAGCGCCCGACGGCCATGATCTGACCGGTCTGCTCGGCCACGGGGATGAACTCGCCCGGCATGACCACGCCGCGCTCGGGGTGGTCCCAGCGCACCAGCGCCTCCACGCCCACTACGGTCGCGCCCCGCTCGGCGGCGCCGTCGAGTGAGACGATGGGCTGATAGACGACGCGCAACTCGTTGCGCTCGATCGCCCGCGCCAGCTCACTGGACAGGCGCAGGCGATTCAGCGCCTGCTGGCGCATCGCCTGGTCAAAGAGCTCGACGCCGCCCCGCCCGCGCTCCTTGGCGCGATACATGGCGGCATCGGCGTCGCCGATCAGATCCTCGACCGTCTGCCCGCGCCCGCTGGACATCGCCACCCCGATGCTGGCGGAGACGAAGTGCTCGCTGCCCTCAAGCATGAACGCCGGCCGCAGCAGGGCCTGGGTGCGCTCGGCCAGCGCCAGGGCATCCTCGGCGGCGGTCAGGCCGTCGCAGATGATCACGAACTCGTCGCCCCCGAAGCGGGCCACCGTGTCCCCCGGGCGCAGGCACTCATCCAGCCTCGCCGCCACGCCGCGAAGCAGCTCGTCGCCCGCGGTGTGGCCCCGGGTGTCGTTGATGAGCTTGAAGTTGTCCAGGTCCAAGAACAGGACCGCCACGGCCAGGGTCGACCGTTCGGAGTGCGCGAGCGCGAGGCCCAGGCGATCGGCGAACAAGGCGCGATTGGGCAGCCCCGTGAGGGGGTCGTGCAGCGCCTGGCGACGCGTCTCGTCCTCTGACCGCCGGCGTTCTATGGCGTCGGCCAGCACGTTGGCCGCGGCGCGCAGTGTGTTGACCTCGTCAGCCGTGAAGATCCGCGGGCTGCGCGCGTGGACGCACAGGACGCCGAACGGGGCCTCCCGGCCGCCGATCGGCACGGCGGCGCCCGCACACAGGCCGAGGCTGCGCAGCTCCGGCGGCGCAACCAGACGGCCTTCGGCGGACTGGTCCTCGACCACCACCGGCCGGCCGATCGAGTAGCACAGGCCGGCCGGCGTGTCGGCGGAGGCGGACATCCGCAGACCGCGGGTCAGGCTGGCGCCCAGTCCGCTGGCCGCGGAGACCCGCATGTGGCCCTCGCGGGAGTCCATCTCGAGTACGAGGGCGAGGTCGAGCTCGAGCACATGCTTCATGGCCAGGGTGACCTCCGCCATCAGCTCCTCGGGCGCTATGCCCTCGAGCGCCCGCGCGCCGAGTCGAGCGATCGACGCCTGGCGGTCGGCGTTCTGCTCCAGTCGGCGCTCGGCCAGGCGCACGCCGTCACGGGCAGAGTCAAGCGCGACCGCCGCGCGCTGGAGTCCCAGCTGCATCGTGTTGAAGCTGGCCGCCATCGCCCCGAGCTCGTCCTTGGAGTGCACGACGACGGGCTCGACGTCGGCCCGGGCGCTGGCCCGGTCAAGGCGGCCCGCGCCCAGCGCCTCCATCGCCGCCGTCAGGTCGGCGATCGTCGTGGTGGCCAGGCGCTGGGCGCCACGAGCCACCTCACCGGCGGCGTGGGCAATCATCCCCGGAAGCACCAGGCCAACGCTGACGGTGAGGATGGCCACGGCCACGAATATGTCCTCCAGCAGCGTGACCAGGGAGGGATCGGTGTTGCCGACGTGACTGACCGCGATCAGGTAGCCCAGCCCGTCCAGGAACAACACGACGAGCATTGCGCCGGTGAGCTTGAGGTGCAGGGAGCGGGCGAAGGCGGGCAGGCCGGCGCGGCGCCGGTCAGCGATAACACGCGCCCCGTACAGCGCCGATCCGGCGTAGGCCAGACCCAGGCCGGCGATCACCGTGGGCAGCCCGAACTGCTCGAAGCCGAGGATCGTGGTGACTCCCCAGGCGCAGGCGGCCAGCAGGCCCAGCTGGATGGTGCCCCGCGGCGCCCGGTAGGGACGCTCGCGCTCGGGCTGGTCGCGGCGCAGGAGCCACACCGCCACGCTGGGCAGCCCGATCCCGATCAGATAGGTGAAGTTGGCCGCCGCGATGACCCAGGTCGGGTCACCGGTCAGCAAGAAGGCGATCGACATCCCCGCGGTCAGCAGGGTGGCCACCCAGGGTGCGTCGGTGCGCGAGCGGCGGGCGAGCACCCGCGGCAGCAGGCCGTCCTCCGACAGCTGGGCCAGGGTACGCGAGGCCCCGGCCAGCGGCTGAAGCGTGCCGTGGAACATGTTGAAGACCATGAACCAGATCGCGGCGCCCTTGGCGGCGGCGCCGAGCAGCGGCGCAAAAGTGGGCCCGAGCGTCTGGGCGAGATCGCCCTCGATCGGGTGCGGACCGAAGACGCCCAGCCACACCACGGGCAGCACCAGGAAGTAGACCGCCGCCATGGCGCCGCTGGCGAACATCGCCCGTGGCACGTTGCGGGCGGGGTTTACCGTCTCCCCCACGTGGCACGCGGCGGCCTCGAAGGCCGGCGCGGCAAAGCCGATCAGATACAGGCCGGCCATGGCGCTGGTGAGGGCCCCGAACATGCCCTGGAAAGGGCTGTTGAGATGGAAGTCAGCCGCCCGGTGCCAGTCCACCGTGCCGGCCAGCACCGGAACCACGGCCGAGAGCACCGCCAGGCCGGCGGACAGGCAGGCCATGGGCACCGCCAGACGAGTCACCCAGCGGATCCCACACAGGTTGACGGCGGCGAAGATCACGACGATCAGCGATGCCAGCAGCGTCACCGAGACCCCAGGCAGATACCACTGGTGCAGCGCCGAAGCGGACAGGATGGCCGTCAGCCCGCAGGTCGGGACCCATCCCCACCAGTAGCAAACGCCGGTCAGGTTGGCGAGCACGGGGCTGTAGGGCCGGAAGGCCTCCGCGCACGTGGCCGCGATGCCCCCCACCCGCTTGGGCCACATCAGCACCAGCTCCGTCCACCCGAACGCCGCCGCCCAGCTCAGCAGCAGCCCGACCACCAGCAAGGGAACGGCGGCGCTGCCCTGGCTGGCCATCAGGGCACCGATCAGAAACAGGCTCTGGTTGCTACCGCCCATCGCCAGGGCGGTGGTCCCTATCCATCCGAGGACACGCGGGTGATCGTCGCCAGGAGAGCGCGCCCCCGGCCGCGACGGGATGATCCGATCAGGTGTATGTCCGGCCGGCACGACCGCCGCAGCGGTTGCCGGCGCCAGGGGGCCGGGCATCTCACACGTGATCTCGACCAATGTCAGCCCGTCCTCAAACCTGGCGAGGGGTCGGTGGACGAATGTTTGAGCCCTAATCTGGCGTCATGCGCAACTCTGCCGACTCTTCGGACGCTCCAGCAGCCGAGACCTTCCACGGCCTCGTCGGACAGCTGGACTACCCGATGCTGATCGTGACCACCCGAGTGGGTGAGCGCCAGGCCGGCTGCCTGGTGGGCTTCGCCTCCCAGGTGTCGATCGATCCGCCCCGCTTCCTCGTGTGCCTGTCGAAGGCCAACCGCACCTACCGCGTGGCGGCCGAGGGAGCAGCGATGCTGGCGGTGCACTTCCTGCCCGCCGGTGCCCAGGAGCTGGCGGAGCTGTTCGGTGGCCAGACCGGAGACGAGGTCGACAAGTTCGCCCACTGTGAGTGGACCGAGGGCCCGGGCGGCGTGCCGATCCTCAGCGACTGCCCGAACTGGTTCGTCGGCTCGATCCGGGAGCGGGTGCCCCTGGGAGATCACGTCGGGTTCGTACTCGCGCCGGTCGCCGCCGCCCACCAGGAGCAGGTGCAAGAGCTGACCTTCGACCGGGCCCGGCGCATACAGGCCGGCCACCCGGCATGACCAGCCCCGAACGGCTTCGGTTCCTGATCGGAGGCCGGGGCTCACCCACCGCCCTGGAGGCGGTGGCCGGGCTGGACCTGGCCGGTCAGGCCCCGCCGGGGCGCCCCCGGGTCGCGCTCAACATGGTGTCGACCGCCGACGGCAAGGCCGCCATCGCCGGGCGTACCGCCTCGATCGGCAACCGGGCCGACCGCGAGCTGTTTCATGCCCTGCGCACCAGCGTCGACGCCGTCATGGTCGGCGCCGGGACGGTGCGGACCGAGCGCTACGGGCGCCTGGTTCGCGATCGGGCCCTGCGCGAGGTGCGGGTGGCCGCCGGCCGGGCGCCCGAGCCATGGGCGATCGTGGTCAGCGCCAGCCTCGATCTGGCCCCGGATCTCCCTCTGCTGGCCGAGCCCGAGGCGAAGGTGGTGGTCATGACGACCTCAGACGCGGAGCTCCAGGGCGTCGCCGCGCAGGTGGGCTACCTGCGCTGCGAGCAGGCTGGCGGGCTGGATGTGGGGGAGCTGTTGGGACGCGCCCGGCGGGAGCTGGGGATAGCCTCCGTGCTGTGTGAGGGCGGACCGCAGCTGAACTCGACGCTGCTGGCCGCGGGCCTGATCGACGAGCTGTTCCTGTGCCTGGCCCCCAAGCTGATCGGCGGACGTGACCTACTCACGATCGTCGCCGGGGAGCCGCAAGAGAATGCCCTGGACCTCGAGCTGCGCTGGCTGCTGGAGGCCGACGGCCACCTGTTTGCCCGCTACACCCGGCCCGATTGAGAGAAGAGCGGACGTCGGGGTTGAAAGGGGACCCGAGCCAACAGCTCGGTACCACAGCGCGGGCAGGACCCCAGGGCCAGGTGCTCGGTGCAGCCGAGGCATTGCGGGCACAGGAGC
>DASYID010000120.1:0-12923 GCA_036252775.1 Solirubrobacteraceae bacterium | reverse complement strand
CGAGGGCGCCGCTCGCCGGAGCAACGGCGACGATGGCCGCGCCCAGCAGTATGGCGGCAACGATTCGCCGACAGTTGGTGTAGGACATCTGAGGCCTCCCTGGTTGATGGATCCGGCCCGCTGACGGCGTGTCGCCGTCGGCCGGGGCGGCGCGATGTGCCCGCCGCCGCCCCCGCCGAGTCGGGATGTCAGGCGCCGGCCGGCGCGCCGGCCAGAAGCTCCTCGACCCCTTCGGTGGTGACCGGGCGCCCGCCGATAGTGAACTGGCCGCTCGTCATGTCATCGATCAGGACCCACGTGAGACCGCGAACGGGCTCACCGACGACCGATACGATCGTTTCGGTGAATTGCTCGGCGATCTCCGCCTTCTGGTCGTCTGACAGCACACCCTCCATCACACGGCAGTTGATGTACGGCATCTGAGGCCTCCCTCGTGGTTGAGAGGCCATCCAACGGCAGGGCCGTGTGAGCGAGCGTGTGAGATCAGGCTGGCACGGCCGCAACGAGCGCGTCGAGCATCGGGTTGTCGATCTCGGTGGCGAGCAGGCGCGCCGCTTCCAGGGATCCTGGGTCACCCAGCTGGGCTCGGTGTGCGTGCGCGCGCACCACGAGCTCGCGCATGCCGCATCGTTCAGCCAACTTGGCAAGCCGGTCGACGATCGCCACGGCGTCGTCGTCACCGGTGTCCACCGCCAGTGCCGCGGAGGTATCGAGGACGTGGGCGTGGACCCACTGGTAAACGTCCGATACGCGGGTCGCCCGTGCGGTGGCGTCCGCGAGGTGTTCGCGCGCCTTGGCCGCGTCGCCTGCATCGGCAGCCAGGAGGCCCGTCAGGCGCGCCCCCATCGCCTCCCAGCACGGATCGCCCAGTCCGCAGGCAAGCCGGAAAGCGTGGTCGAGTCGCTCGGCCGCCTCATCCGGGCGGCCCATTAGCAGTGAAGCCTCCGCCCGAAGCGAGTCCGGCCATGGCCGGAAGGCCGTCCAGCGGTCGGCAGCGACCAGCGCCAGGCATTCGTCAAGCACGGGCACAGCGAGCGAGAGCTCGCCGCGCAGTAGGTGAATACGCCCGATCAACGACAACGACCAGGCGGCCTGCCGACGCCGATCGCAACGCTCCGCACGCGCGACGGACCGGTTGAGCAGATCGAGCGCCGCCCCGTAATGAGCTCGGTCAGACAGGGCCATCCCGCGTACACCCAGCACCGAGCAGAGCTCCTCGTTCCCATCCGCCAGCTCGGTCGCCCGCGTCAGCCAGCGCCCGGCCGAGGGCCCGCGGCCGGCCTGGACGTCGACGTAGCCCAGCTCTCGGCACGCGGCCGCGACGGTGGCCCGCTCGCCGCACGCTTCCGCCAGCCGCAGCGCCTCGTGAAGGCGCAGGGCACCCTCCTCGTCTCGCCCGCGCACCCCGTGCACGAGAGCCGCCCCCAGCGCGGCGAGGCAGCGAGCGTGCAGCGGAGCGTCCCCGCTGGCCGCCGCCTCGGCGCACGCCTGGCGCAGGATCTGCACGCCCGGCTCGACCGCCCCCGCGTCAAGCGCCGCGCGGCCCGCCTCAAGCTGCGCGAGGGCAGCGCTGCTGTCGCCCACCGCTTTCGCCGCCATCAGATCGTCCTCCGTTGCCGCACTGCGCAGCTCGGGGCCGGGGAGAACGCCCAGCTCGCGTCTGAACAGGGCCTCGCATTCCGCCAGCTGTCGTTCGGCCGCCTGACCCCGGCCCGAACGCGCCAGACAGCGGATCAGGAGCTCTTGACCAGCCTGATCGAGGGGGTCCTCAGAAACCAGATACCCAGCCAGCTCGGAGGCGCGCGCCGTATCGCCCGCGGCCAGCCGCGCGAGCGCCTCGTCGTGCATCATCGCCCGGGCAGCGCCGTCCAGCTGACGACGCATCACCCCGAGCCAGGACTCAAATACGGAACACGTGGGGAAGGTCATGCCCTCGAGCAACTCGCCCTCGGGGCGCCTGAATGAGCCCTCCTCGCCCGGAGCGGTCAGAGCGATGACGTCAACCGAGGCGCCCAGAGGAAGCTTAAGCTCGAGCGGGTCCCCCACGACGGTATCCGCCGCGCCGAGCGTTCGACGGAGGTCGGCCAGGCTCCAGCGCAACGCCCCCAGCGGGTCCTCGGCCTCGGAGAACAACACCGAGGCGACGCGGCTGCGAGGAGGTGGACGCTCACAGAGCAGCAGATAGGCCAACAGCGCCCACGTCTTGCGCGCGCGCGGAGAGACGAGAACTTTGTCGCGCTGCAGCTGCGGCTTGCCGAGCAAGCGGATGGCGAGGCTCACGGGTGTCTGCGAGCGTACTCCTTGCATTCGCCGGGCATGCGACACTGTGCTGCATGCCCAGATACCTGCTCGAGCGAACCCTCGGTGATGTCACGCGTGAGGACCTCGACCGCATCGCCGCTCACTCGACCGAGATCCGGCTCGCCCGCTTCGCGCAAATCGAATGGGAGCACACGCACGTCGTTCGCACCGACGACGGCCTCAAGGCCTTCTGCGTATACGAATCACCGGATCGAGACAGCGTGCTGGCTCACGCCGAGGCAGTCGGGTTGCCCGCGGAGCGCTGCTTGGAGGTCGAGACGGACCTCGCTCCCTAAGAAGGGAGCACCGTCAAACACCCGGCTCGGGATCCAGGATGGCCGCAGCGGGCAGCGTGGCTGGCTACTTACGGATCCTGCGCGCCTTGCGCTGGCATGCCTTGAACGGCCTTGGCTTCAGGCCGATGCAGTTGGCCCGCGCCAGCTCGCGCTTGTAGGCGAGGGTGGCCCGCTTGACGCACTTCGCCTTCTGCTTACCCTTGCGCATCTTGCAATTCGCGAGCGCGGACTTCAGACGCTGCTGGGCCAGGCATCCGGCCTTAGACTTGCTCTTCAGCGGAGCACATCCAGTCCTGGCTCCGGGCCTCCCGCCAGGTCCAGGGCCAGGAGTCGGGCCAGCGGTCAGGCCAGCAGCCGGCCCAGGAATCGGACCAGGAATCGGACCAGGAGTCGGGCCGGGGGTGACCCCGGGGGCGGGCCCCCACGTCGGCCCGTACGCGCCGCTTAGGAGCTTTAGCTCGCTTCCTGGAGCACCGGCAGTCGGGATCACGTACATGTCGCTGCTACTGCTACTCACGCTACGGTTGAACGCGAGTCGCGATCCGTCGGGAGAGAACGCGGGACTCCCGTCCAAGGCGCCCGTGGTGAGGACCCGGATCGGCGCGCCCGTCACGTAGTTGAACAGCTCGATCCCTTGACCACTCGTGCAGCCTGCGTGCGCGCAGTACGCCACGGCGAGCATGCTCTTGTCCGGGGAGACGGCGGCTACGCCGGAGAGGTCGTTCGCCGGATCATCGGCCACGTTGCGCACACACGACTGCTGCATCGAATCAAGCAGGCAGACCGAGGTTGCGGTGCTACCGGCGCTCGTCCCGGCTGCGAGCAGCCCATCGTCGCTATAGCCAATGAGCGGCTGCGAGCCCGTTTTCCCAGGCTGAAACCCTGTCCCATTGGAGGCGAACGAGGCGACCTCGAAGCCGATGCTGATGGGTCCGTAATAACCGACGCGCGTTGCGTCCGGCTTGATCACCGTCTGCCCTGCCGGAGGCTGGTAAGGATCGGTTGTCGAGTCGGTCCCACTGGCAGGATTCTGAAACGGTCCCACTCGGCCTGTCATGTTCGAGGCAGCAACCCAGACGCAGTAGCCCCCTCCGTACGGTCGCTGCTGGAAGGCGAGCCTCGTACCGTCGCGCGACAGCGATGGTGATGTGTACCTATCGCTCTGCCCCGTTCCGTCGCTGGTAAGGGGACTACTCGCGCCCGTGTCGGGATCAGCCCGACACAGGTTGTTCGCGCAGACATAGATGATTTGCGACGCCGCACCGGCCATCGCAGGAATCCAAAGCGCGATCACGCCGATCAGCAGAGCGACACGGACGATCGAACGCTGCACGGCAACCCCTGCTTCCCAAACTAGGCCCTATTCCCAAACTCCAAAGACTGATCCCCCACAGCGACCCCCGATGGGGCCACGAGCGCGCCTGCTGTCTCCTCTCGCTCATCCCAGGCTCCCAGGAACATGTGCCGCTGTCAACTGGACCGTCCAACCCCAAGGCCCGGACCTACCTGTCTGCTGGGATGGTCCATTGCGCCACCGGCCACCAGCCGCTGTCAAAGCCTTCGAGGACGGCATCGAGCCGGAGGTCGTCACCGCCCGCATCGCCGAACTCAAGTCCGACAAGGAGGAAGCCCTCCTCACCCAGAGGCTCGCCCGTATCCCCGACCTCACCCAGGCCCTGCGAGACGCATCCCCCGAAGTCAAGCGTCAGGCCTTCGACGCCTTCGGTCTGAGAATCGAGTTCGACAAGGCTCAGCGGCGCATCGAGATCGCGCCTTTTGACGTCATAGCGTCACAAGGCTAGGATGGACTCATGGCCATGACCAAGCGCAAGCTCACCGTCTACCTCGACCCCGAGGTCGCTCGCGCCGCCAAGATCCGAGCCGCTCGCCTGGACAAGCGTGACTCCGAGGTGATCGAGGACGCGCTGCGCGCCCACCTCGGGATCGCAGCGCTCGACGAGGCCCAGCGACTGAGCACGCTCACCGAGGACGAGGCGCTCGAGCTCGCCAACGCCGAGGTCCACGCCGCCCGCCGCGAGCGGCGCAAGCGGCGTTGACGCGAGCCATCCTCGACCCCAACATCCTCGTCTCGGCGTTCATCTCTCAGCGCGGGTGCTCGCCCGATCTGATCGTGCGCGCGTGGCGCGAAGGCGCGTTCGAGCTCGTCGTGTCAACACAGCTGATCGCCGAGCTCACCGGCGTGCTCGGCCGCCCCAAGTTTGCCGTCCAAGCCGCCGACGGACGAGCCGAGGCATATATCGCTGGACTCGCCGGCGACGCGATCCACATCGAGGACCCGCCGGACGCTCCCGCGGTGAGTCCCGATGCCAGCGACGACTACCTGATCGCCCTCGCGCGTGCCGCGCGCGCGGACGTCATCGTCTCCGGAGACCGCCACCTAACGCAACTCGTCGACCCGAACCCGCCGGTTCTCACGCCACGGGAGTTCACCGAACAGCTCACCTGAGCGCCGCTGCTCGCGCGCCATCGCGCTCCCTTCGCCAAGCGGAAGCACGCGCAAAGCTGGCCTCGGGCGACACGCTCGAGATTCATCCGGGGCGCAACAGTGAGGTCGCACTGCTGGTTTGCCGTTACCGAGGAGTAGCGATGTCAGAGTTGCGCTCACTCTGGGCAAGCGGTCATCTCGTCGGACCGAGAGCGCCGGCACCCGCCTCTCGTCCAACCGGGCAGAGATGCCCGGGTCGCTCGCACCCTCGAGCGAGCAGAAGTCTTGAGCTCATCCGAGGCGGATGAGCAAGAGGTTGCGGACAAGCCCTTAACAGCAAAACCCCCCTGGCGAGAGGGGGGTTCTGCATAGCGGGGGCGGGATTCGAACCCGCGACCTTCGGGTTATGAGCCCGACGAGCTACCAGACTGCTCCACCCCGCGGCGTAGGCCCATTTTAGCAATCCTCGGGCGTGGCCGAGAGCGACCGCTGCAAAGGCCTTGCCTGGGCCCTCCGCAGCGCCGCAAGCTCCGAATAGCATCAGCGACGTGATCGTGGCCGTCGTGGACATCGGCACCAACTCGACGCGGCTGCTGATCGCCGAGGTCTCGCCGGATGGCGCAGTGCAAGAGCTCGACCGTCGGTCGGAGGTGACGCGGCTGGGCCAGGGGGTCTATGCCCGCGGGGCGCTTTCGGAGGAGGCGATCGAGCGGGTGATGGACGTGCTCGAGGGCTATCACGCCGCGATCGACGCGGCCGGCTGTGAGCGTACGACCGCCGTGCTCACCAGCGCCGTGCGCGACGCCGACAACGGATCGGCGTTCTCCGATCGGGTACGCGAGCGCTTCGGATTTGACGCCCGGGTCATACCTGGCGAGGAGGAGGCCCAGCTGACGTTCGCGGGGGCGATGAGCGACCGGGCCCCCGATCCCCAGCGCGAGCCGGCGGTGGTCATCGACATCGGCGGCGGCTCGACCGAGTTCGTCGTCGGGGGCCGGCGCGAGGTCATCTTCCACGCCTCCACCCAGGCCGGAGTGGTGCGCTTGGGCGAGCGCCACGTCCATCACGACCCGCCCCACCCCGGGGAGCTCGAGGCGCTGGCGCGGGATGCCCGTCGCATCTTCGCCGACGGGGTCCCCGCCGAGCACCGGCGTGAGGTTCGCCTGGCCATCGCCGTCGCCGGCACCCCGACCGCCCTGGCGGCGATCGCCCAGGAGCTTGACCCCTACGACCCCCACCGCACCCACGGCTACGTTCTTGAGCTGGGAGAGTGCGAAGGGCTGCTCGCGCGCCTGGCGGGTATGGACAACGCCACTCGGCGTGAGCTACCCGGCCTGCATCCCGACCGTGCTCCGACGATCGTGCCCGGAGCGGCGATGCTGATCGAGGCGATGCGGCTCTTCGACCTGAAGGCGGTCGAGGTCTCCGAGCACGACATCCTGCGCGGGGCCGCCCTGCGAGCCGCGGCCTGAGCACTACCCACTTTTGGGTAAATCTGGACGGATGTTTGATTGAGAGGACCGGGCCGACCGTCGATACTTTCGGCGTCGGCAAAGGGGGTCTCGGCCGAAAAGCGGGGACCTCCGAGTCGGCTCATAGGTTCGGGCGTAGCCGCATCATCGGCGCCTCCCGCCGCCCGGACCGCTTAAGGCCCTTTCAAGGCACGTACCCCTGCCCGTCCTGACGGGGCCAAATTTGGAAGCCGTCCGCTTGCGGGCGGCTTCCATCTTTAAGCCCCCGGCGCTCAGGCCAGGTTTGACCGACGCGGATACACCACGCTGGGATCGGTCAGCACGTTGACCAGTGCGGGTCGCCCGGCTGAGAAGGCCCGCTCCAAGGCGGGGCGCAGCTCCTCGGGGCGCTGCACGAGCTCGCCGTGGCCCCCGAGGGCCTCGACGACCTGGTCATAGCGCGTGCCGGGCCGCAGATCGGCCGCCACCGAGTAGCCGTACAGGAACTCCATCGGGTGCTTCTCCAGCGCCCAGATCCCGTTGTTGCCCATCACCCCCACCACGTTGACCCCGTGGCGCACCAGCGTGTCGAACTCCATCCCGGAGAACCCGAAGGCGCCGTCGCCGAGCATCATCACCACCTGGCGATCGGGTCGCGCCAGCTTGGCCGCCAGCGCGTAGCCGGGTCCCGTGCCCAGACAGCCGAACGGCCCCGGGTCAAGCCAGCAGCCCGGCTGGAAGGTCTCGATGACGCGTCCGGCGTAGGAGACGAAGTCCCCCCCGTCGCCAATCACGATCGCGTCGCGATCGAGCACCTGGCTGAGCTCGCGGTACAGGCGCATGGGATGAAGAGGGCCGCGGTCGTCGTCGAACTCGGCCCGCTCGGCTTCGCGCTTGCCCGTCTCGGCCTCGCGCAGTTCGGTGACCCATGATGAAGTTGAGAGCGCTCCGCCGCCAGCGGCTGCGCGCAGGGAGTCGAGCGTGGCCGCCACCCCACCGTAGAGCTCGGCCAGCACCGGACGGGGGTGGGAGCGCGCCGGCTCGCAGGAGTCGACGATCACGATCTCGGTGTCCTCGCCGAAGGAGGCACCGAAGCCCAGGCGAAAGTCCATCGGCACACCGATGACCAGGGCCACGTCGGCACCCTGCAGGGCCTGCGCCCGCACGCGGGAATAGAAGAGCTCGTGGTCGGCGGCGACACAGCCCCGGGCCAGGCCGTTGAGGAACACCGGCACCCGCAGCGTCTCGCACAGCTCGAGCAGGGCCCGCTCGCCGTGTCCCCAGTACAGGTTGGTCCCGGCCATGACCACCGGCCGCTGGGCTGCGCGCAGGGCCTCGGCCGCGCGCTCGATCTGCGCCCCGTCGGCGGCGGGGGCCTCGGCGGGCGACGTCGACGTCACCTCGGCGCCGATGTCCTCGCCCTCCATGAAGACGTAGTCGAGGGGGAAGTCCACGAACGTAGGCCCGCCGTGGGGCTTCATGGCCACGGCCAGGGCCTCGTCGATCAGCCCGGGGATCTCCTCGGTGCTCTCGGCGGTGCTGGCCAGCTTGGTCAGCGGTCGCACGAAGGGCACGTGGTCGATCTCCTGCAGGGACCCCTGGCCCCATCGCATGGCCGGGGCGCGTCCGCCGAGGACGAGCATCGGCGAGTTGTTCTGCTGCGCGGAGGCGATCGCGCTCAGGCCGTTGGTCACCCCGGGCCCGGCGGTCAAGGCGGCCACCCCCGGGGTGCGGGTCACCTTGGCCCAGCCCTCGGCCGCGAACGCCGCGGCAGACTCGTGGCGGACGTCGACGATGTCGATGCCCTCGGCCCGGCAGCCGTCGTAGATCGAGAACAGGTGCCCGCCCGAGAGCGTGAACAGCTTGCTCACCCCATGCGCCTTGAGGCGCCGCGCGATCAGCCGGCCCCCGTGCAGGCGTGTGCCCTGCTCGCTCTCAGCGGACATGCTCGGCGGACTGTAGCGCCCGACCATCGGCGCCGCCGGCGTCCGGAGCGTGCCGGCGAGCCGCCTCCCGCGCCACCGACGGCGAGTACAGCGCCACGGCCTGGGTCTTGCCCTTGAGCTCGACCGTCGGGCGCTGCTCGAAGGCACCAAAGTCGCGCGTCAGCAGGCAGCGGGTGGCCTCGGTGATCAGCACCAGGTCGCCGGTCTCGCGCGTCACCGCCTCCACCCGCGCCGCCGTGTTGACCGGGTCACCGATGACGGTGAACTCCAGCCGCCCACCCCCTCCGATGGTCCCAGCCACCACCGGGCCGGAGTTGACCCCGATGCCGATGCGCAGACGCTCACCGTATGTGGCGCACACGCGCTCGGAGATCTCGAGCGCCGCTGCCACGGCCCGGTCAGCGTGGTCGGGTCGCCGGTCGGGGGCGCCGAAGACGCCGAGCAGGCCATCGCCGATGAACTTGTTGGCGTGACCGCCGTGCTTGATCAGCAACGGGACCACCAGCTCGTAGAAGTCGTTGAGCTGGCCCACCACCTCACGGGCGCTGGAGCGCTCGGCGAAGGCGGTGAAGTCGCGGATGTCCAAGAACAGCACCGAGACCTCGACCTCCTCGCCCTCCAGCTCGGTGCCCTCCTCGAGCACGCGGTCGGCCAGCTCGGGATCGACGAAGGCGCCGAAGGCCTCGCGCAGCTTCTCGCGCTGCTGGAGTCCCGCCACCATCTCGTTGAAGGACCCGGCCAAAGCGCCGGTCTCGTCGGTGGAGATGACCGACACGCGTGCGCCGTAGTCGCCCGCGCGGACCCGGCGGGTGGCGGCCCGCAGCTCCTGGATCGGCGCCAGGATCGAGCGCGACAGCAGCAGCGTGAGCTCGAGTGAGATGGTGAAGGCCACCACCACCGCGGCCACCACGCTCACGCCGAGGTCGGCGAGCCGGCCCTGGCCGCGGGTGGAGACGGCCGAGACGACCACCCCGGTGATGATGTTGACCGCGGGCAGGGCGGCTAGCAGCTTCCAGCGCAGCGGCGTCAGCACCGACTCGAGTTCGATCCCCGCCGGCAGGTCCCGAGAGATGTCGATCAGCACCGGGCGCATGATCAGCTCGATGGCAAAGAAGCGCAGGAACACCCCGTAGCTCAGCACCACCGCGGCGCCGGCCATCAGGATGGCCACCGAGTACCAGGGCAGGCTCAGCTCGAGCGTGATGAAGATGGAGATCGGGACCAGCTGCATGGCGATGGCCAGAGCCCGCCGGTGCTGGGTGTAGGTCCGCGGGAGCGTGGCCAGGGCCCGCCAGGCGACCTCGGCGGCCGATTCGTCGCGCCGTCCCGCGAGCCACGGCTCGGCCGGAGCGATCAGGGCGCGGGCCAGACGAACCGAGAGCGCGTTCTCGATCATCACCAGCACCTGGGAGACGGCGACGATGGCCAGCAGCTGGCCGGTTGACATGCGCTGGTAGAGCAGCAGCAGCCCCACTCCGGCCAGCGTGACGACGTGGGCGAACTGAAACTGGACGGTCAGGGCCAGCCGCGGATAGCGGGGGCCCAGCTTGGCGTACAGGTAGCTCAGGGGATGGCGCAAGGGCCGTCTAGTTTGCCCCCTCCGCCGCCCCGGCGCCAGCCCGCCCACGACCGGCGGTGGGTGGCTGTGGTCAGCCAGTGCAGTTGTGTGGGTCGCTGTGGTCAGCCGTTGGGGTTGACGCGGCCCGCCGCCGGCTCGATCACCGCGTTGGGGCCGGGCGGCGGGGGAACGGAGCGCCGCCCGTGCACCGAGCGCCACAGCAGCCGGTCCTGTGAGGCCTGGGTGATCTGGTCGAGGCCGCGGAAGCGCAGCCGGCGGGCCTCGGCTCGACTGGAGGCGGCGGGGTTGGTGGCCAGCAGGTCGGTCTGGGGCGCCAGCGCGTCGTAGGGGGGCGCGCCGGATGGTGTGCCCTGAAAGGCGTCGTACATCGGGGTGGCCAGGGCGTCGCCCAGGTACAGGGAGCGCATCCCCATGATCAGCTCCATCGAGCGGATCATCGAGAGCATGTCGTAGCGCGTGTGCACCACCGCCCCGGTCCGGGTGTAGGGGCTCATGACGAACCCCACGGTGCGGTGGGCGTCGACGTGGTCGGCACCGTCCTGGGAGTCGTCCTCGGTGACGAAGATTGCCGACGAGCTCCAGATCGAGGAGTGTGAGATGGCCTCGACGATCTTGCCCAGGCCATAGTCGTTGTCGGCGATCATGGCGGCGGGGGTGTAGGCGCCCGGACTGAGAACGCGGGTGTGGTCGTTGGACAGCACCAGGTAGTTGAAGGTGGGCACGGTCTGGGTGTTGACCTGCGTCTGGAAGTGCTGGTTGAAGCAGTTGAAGCGGGACTCCGACTGGGGCGGCGCGCCCAGCGGCGTGGGTGAGTCGAACACGGTCTGCTTGGTGATCGCGTCCTGGCCGATCGAGGCGTCGTTGGGGTAGCAGGTGCTCGGCTGGGTGCCCAGAGCCACCGCCCCACCTCCGGCCGGTGTGTTGGTGGGCAAGGAGGCGGCGCCGGCCCCCAGGTCAGACTTGGCGAACTTGGCGGCGACCTGCTGGTTCTCCTCGTTGGTGCGGTCCTTGTCGGTCAGCGGCACCGTCCCGGCGATTGCCTCGCCGTAGTTGAAGTAGGAGATCCCCTGGCGGTCGGCCTGGTCGAACAGGAAGCCGTTCGCCGGCCAGGTGACGGAGAAGACGCCAAAGTCATATGGGCGCGGGCGCCCGCCGTAGTTCTGAAACCAGTTCTTGTGGACATAGTCAGAGACACTCCCCGCGCTGGTCCAGAAGTGCCCGTCGATCGACGCCTCGGAGTTGGCGTAGAAGTGATCGAGCAGTGGGTAGCGCTGGGCCAGCGCGTGGGCGTTGGGTGTCGTCTTGCCGCCGAACAGCGCCAGCCGGGGATCCCCGTCGCCCCGGCTGTCGTCGCCGAGGATCTGATCGTAGGTGCGGTTCTCGCGCACGATGTAGAAGACATGCTTGATCGGGCCCCCGGGCCGCAGCGGTGTGTCAGCGGGTGGGACCTGGGGGTTGGACGGACGGACCTGGCGGTCGGCTACCGGGCGAGCGGCGGCGACCTGTGCGTCGGTGGGTAGGGGCCCGATGCCAGCCGCGCCGATGTTCAGCAGCGGCAGGTACTGGGTGGCGTTGATGCGCGCGTCATCGTCGTTGCGGGAGTTGGGCTGAGGGCCCTGCGGGTTGGGGCCGGTGCCCACTCCCTTGGCGCTGACGTAGACGAGCTTGGAGCAGCGGGCCGGGGCGCGGACGGTCGGGTGCTTGGGATGCACACGGGGGCGGCGGCGGACCCGGTGCCTGCGGGCCTTGGCGGCGGTGGTGGCCGCCGCAGCGCCGCGCGCGCGGTGGCGGCGGACCCGGCGGCGATGCCTGCGGCGCTTCTTGGACTTGTGCTTGGCCTTGGTCTTGGCGGGAGTCGTCGCACACGGCTGCTCTGGGGTCACCTGCACGTCGGTGGGGTACTGGGCGGTGGGGATACGTCCGATCATCGAGTAGGCCGGCGCGGCTCCCGAGCCGGGAAGAGCCAGCACCGACAACTCGTCGGCCCCGGCCTCGGCCACCAGCAGCCGCCGCCCGTCGGGGGTCTCGGCCAGCGCCACGGGTGACGTGCCCAGGCCCTCGGAACGCCCGACCGGGACCACGTGCTCCAGCTGCTGGGCCTTGGTGTCGATGACCGCCACCTGGTCTGAGTTGGTCACCGTCGCGTAGACGCGATCGGCGTGCGGGTCTGACAGCAGCGCCTCGGGGTGCGACAGGTGACCACCAACCTGGATGTCCTTGAGCTTGGTGGCGCTGCCCATGTCGATCACCGACACCGTGCCCGGCGTCTCGTTGGAGACGAACCCCAGCTTGCCGTCGCGAGAGACCGCCGCACCGTAGGGATAGTTGCCCGTCTTGACGTAGCTCACCGCCCGCGTGGAGACATCGATCACCGCCGCCTGGTCGGCCAGGTTCAGCGGCACCAGCAGCCGGGCGCCGTCGGGCGCGATCGCCAGCCGGTCAGGCCAGGCCACTCTGGCGGTGTTGGTGGGCGGAAAGTTCTGGGGCGCCGAGGCACCCGAGGGGGCGGGCACGTCGATCAGGTGGTCAAAGCTGGCGTGGCCGGAGCGGTCATAGCGAAACACGTGGATCACGTCGCCCCCCGCCCCCGGCGTGCCCGGCGGCGTGCGCTGGGGGGCATGACCGGCGTCTGAGTCACCCACCCCCGAGACATAGACCAGCGGGCGGACCGGGTCCATGACGATCCCGCCGGAGGCACCCGGCAGGCGCACGACCTGGGCCACCTGGCCGCTGGCCAGCGAGACGATCCGCACGTCGTTGAGCCCTCGTCCGGCCGAAACCGTCCAGTAAAAGCGTCCGTCGGGGGTCACCGCTCCGCCCACGGGGAAGTTGCCCAGCGCCACCAGGAGGCCGAACGGGTGCAGCTGGCGACCGCTGTTGAGCAACGCGCGGTCGGCGCCGATG
>DASYID010000119.1:0-3284 GCA_036252775.1 Solirubrobacteraceae bacterium | reverse complement strand
CGCTCGCCCATGAGCAGCTCAGGTGCCATGTAGTCGATCGTGCCCATGACCTGGCCAGGACGGGTCAGCGCCGTATAGCCCTCCGCGCGGGCCAGGCCGAAGTCCGTCAGCGTGGCGTCCCCCGTCGCGTCGATGAGCACGTTGGCCGCCTTGACGTCGCGGTGCACGAGGCCCGCTTCGTGCAGCGCGTCCAGGGCCGAGGCCACCTGGGCGCAGAGGGTGACCGTCTCGGTCGCCGTCATCGCCTCACCGCCGGCCAGACGATCCTCGAGACTGGCTCCGGCGACATAACGCATGGCCAGATAGGGGCGACGGTTGTGCTCGCCGACCTCCAGCAGCTCGACCAGGTGGGGGTGACGGACGGCGGCGGTGGCGCGCGCCTCGTGGGCGAAGCGGCGGGCGTACTCCTGTTCGGCGGGCAGCCCCGCCTTGAGCACCTTCAGCGCCACCAGCTCATCCGCGTCCTGGCGGCGGGCCAAGAACACGCAGCCCATGCCTCCCTCGCCCAGCACCCCCTCCAGAAGGTAGGGGCCGACGGCCTCACCCACCGCCAGCCCACCGCAATGATCCTGGTCGCCGGACATCCGCTCGGGGATGCTAGAGCGAGCACCGCGCCGGCTCCAGAGGTAGGGTCTGGCCGCGCGTGAGGACCCGCATTGGATACAGCCTGATCGGCGCGGCGGTGTGGTGGCGCCGGCTCTACACCGTCGTGGCCCTGCTGATGGCCCTCACGGTGCTCATCTCGCTGGTGTCGCTGCTCTTCGACGATCAGGGCTGGCTGCCGCCGTTCGGGACCAACGGCTCCTACGCGTGGACCGTGGCTCTGCTCACCCTGGCCCTGCTGCTGGTCGGGCGGGTGGTGATGTGGGCCTTGGCCCGCGTCGGGGTGCTCGTCCTGCCGGCCAACCTGCAGGGGCTGCCCTCGCGCCGGGCTCGGCGCCGGTCGCCCGCGGCCGAGACTCCGCCCGGCGACCTGTCGCTCGAGCTGGTCACCATCCGCGAGAGCATGGACCCCCGGTCTGGTACCCAGGCCGGACATCGCCGGTTGATGATCTTCTGCCTCGGGGTGCTGGTGCTGATCCTGCTCGCCCAGGGCATCACCAGCCACACACTCGGCGCCACGCGCGAACCGGGGGCGGACGTGTCGGGCATCGCGCCGGTCGGCCATCAACGCCCGTTGCTGGCCGTCGACGGCCATCTGCTCCGGTCACACCAGCCGCCCCCCGGCAAGCGTCTGGCCCTGACCTTCGACGACGGTCCTGACCCCATCTGGACCCCGCGTGTCATGTCCGTGTTGCGCCGCTACCACGTGCCGGCCACGTTCTTTGTCGTCGGCAGTCGCGTCGCTCGCTACCCGGGCCTGGTCCGTCAGGAGCACCGGGACGGCTTCGAGCTGGGCAACCACACCTTCACGCACGCCGACCTGGGCACGCTGCCCTTCTGGGAGGCCAGCAGCCAGGTCGCCCTGACCGAGAGCACGATCATGGGCGTCACGGGGATCCGCACCCGCCTGTTTCGGCCGCCCTACTCGGCCACGCCGGACGCCATCACCCCCCACCAGGAGCAGGTTCTGGGCCGGCTCGCCGGCCAGGGCTACATCATCGCGGTGGCTGACATCGACCCCGAGGACTGGAGCCGCCCGGGAGTGGCCACGATCGTGCGTCGCACGATCCCCAACGGTTCCACCGGCGGGGTGGTGCTCATGCACGACGCCGGCGGCAACCGCTCGCAGACGGTGGCGGCGCTGGAGCAGCTGATTCCCCGCCTGCAGCGGGCGGGTTGGCGCTTCTGCACCCTGGCCCAGATGCTGGGAGTGCCCGAAAGCACGGTGCAGACGCCCGCCCGTCCCGGGCTGCGCCTGAGCGGGCGGGTGCTGGTGACGGCGCTGGCCATCGCGCGCTGGATCACCGACGCGGCCATCTTCATCACGCTGACCATCGGCGTCCTGGTCATCGCTCGGCTGCTGCTCGTCTTCCTGCTGGCCCGTCGCCATGCCCGCAATCCGCTGGTCGCGCCCGGCGACCTGTCGCATCTGCCCGGGGTGTCGATCATCGTGCCGGCCTACAACGAGGCGGTGGGCATCGAGCGCGGCGTGCGTTCGCTGGCCGACTCCGACTACCCGGAGTTCGAGATCGTGGTGGTAGACGACGGCTCGGATGACGGCACCGGCGACATCGTCGAGCGCGCCCAGATCCCGGGGGTGAGGCTGATCCGCCAGGCCAACCAGGGCAAGCCCAAGGCACTCAACAACGGCATCGAGCATGCCCGCCACGACATCGTCGTCACCGTCGACGGTGACACCGTCTTCGAGCGCCAGACCCTGCGGCGCCTGGTGCAGCCGTTTCGCTTCGAGAACGTGGGGGCGGTCTCGGGCAATACCAAGATCGGCAACCGTCAGGGCCTGCTCGGCCGCTGGCAGCACATCGAGTACGTCATGGGCTTCAACCTCGACCGCCGCATGTACGAGGTGCTCGACTGCATGCCCACCGTACCCGGCGCCATCGGCGCCTTTCGCAAGCAGGCGCTGGCCGACGTCGGACGCGTCTCGTCTGCGACCCTGGCCGAGGACACCGACGTGACGATGGCCATCGGCCGAGCGGGCTGGCGCACCGTTTACGTCCAGGATGCACGCGCCTGGACCGAGGCCCCGTCCACCCTGGGCCAGCTCTGGCGCCAGCGCTACCGCTGGGCCTACGGGACGATCCAGTCGGTGTACAAGCATCGTGGCGCGGTGCTGGTCAAGGGCGATCGCATCGGACGGCGCGCCGTGCCCTACCTGTTCCTGTTTCAGGTGGTGATGCCGCTGTGCGCTCCGCTGATCGACCTGTTCGCTCTCTACGGGATCTTCTTCTTGGATCCGTTGCCGATCGCCCTCGCCTGGATCGCCTTCAACCTCGTCCAGCTCGGCCTCGGCCTGTACGCCTTTCGCCTCGACGGGGAGGACCCGCGGCCGCTGCTGGTCATGCCCCTGCAGCAGCTCGTCTACCGCCAGATGATGTACCTGGTGGTGATCGAGTCGGTCATCAATGCGCTGGCCGGATCGCGTCTGCTGTGGCAGCGCATGGAGCGCACCGGGACCATGCAGGAGGGGCTGGAGGGCAGCGCGCCGTAGGCAGGATTAGGGGGCGCTCACGCGCCCGGCGGCCGGCCGCGCGGTCAGCGCGTGGCGATGGCTGGGTACCAGCTGAAGCCCTCGCGGGCCCCGGGACGGCCGCTGACGCAGCCGCTCTGGGCCACCACGATGCGGTCGGCCGCGGCGCGCCGGCAATGCAGGCTGCGCGGCA
>DASYID010000118.1:0-21379 GCA_036252775.1 Solirubrobacteraceae bacterium | reverse complement strand
GGATGATCGCGTGGTGGTCGGTGACCCGGGCGTCATCGACCACGCGGCTGAGCGGCAGGAGGTCCAGGCCCGTGACGTAAGCGGCGGCACTCGAGTACTCGCTGTGGCGTCCCACCAGCTCGGCGGTGGGCTTGATCTCCGCCACCATGTCCGAGGTCAGATAGCGCGAGTTGGTCCGCGGATAGGTCAGCGCCTTGTGCTCCTCGTAGAGGCGTTGAGCGGCGGCCAGGGTGCGCCGGGCGGAGAACCCGAAGCGTGTGTTGGCTTCGCGCTGCAGCGAGGTCAGGTCGTAGAGCAGGGGGGCACGCTCGCGCTGCTCCTTGGTCTCCAACTTGGTGATCTCCCCGACCTGCCCGCGGCACGCATCGACGATCTCGGCCGCCTCGGCCCCGGTGGCCAGGCGGGGCTTGGAGCCGGCGTGGTAGCGGCCGCCGTAGACGCGCTCACCCGGCGTGAGCTCGGTGCGCTCCGGGGCGGCGAAGGTGGCGTCCACCAGCCAGTAGGCCTCGGGGACGAAGGCGCGGATCTCCTCCTCGCGGCGAGCCACGATGGCCAGCGTGGGGGTCTGCACGCGCCCCAGCGACACGGCCCCGTCAAAGGAGGAACGCAGCCGGATGGTGGCGGCGCGCGTGGCGTTCATGCCCACGATCCAGTCGGCCTCCGAGCGCGAGCGGGCCGCCTGTTCGAGCAGGGCCACCTCCGAAGCCGGCCGCAGGGTGGCGAAGGCCTCCTTCATCGCCGTGGTGGTCATGGACGACAGCCACAGACGCTGGACCGGCTTGGACCCGCGCGCCTTCTCGTACAGGTAGGCAAAGATCAGCTCGCCCTCACGACCGGCGTCACAGGCATTGACCACCTCGGAAACATCGTCTCGCTTGAGCTGGCTGGTGACCACCGACATCTGCTTGCGCGAGCGCTCGTCGCGCACGACGAGCTTGAAGCGCTCCGGGACGATCGGCAGGTCGGCCATCCGCCAGCGCTTGTACTTGGGGTCGTATTCGTCGGGCTCGGCCAGCTGCACTAGGTGCCCGACCGCCCAGGTGAGGACGTGCTCGGGTCCCTCCAGCCACCCCTCGCTCTTCTGAAACGGGCCCGGGAGCACACGGGCGAGGTCACGGCCCACGGAGGGCTTTTCGGCGATGACGAGCGTCTTGGCCATGCTCAGCGCAGCCTACCGCCCCCATCGCCGCCGGCCCCAAGCGCCAGAACGATCAGTGCGCGCACGGTCCGGTGCCCACGGATCCGCCAGCCTGGGCCAGGGTCCGCGCCACGATCGTGTTGGGGACGCCGTAGCCGGCGGGCGGACCTCCTCCGACGGTGGCGGCAAAGACGGTGTCCACCACCCGGCCCCGGGCATCGATGAGTGGGCCGCCGCTGTTGCCCGATTGCACCCGACCGCGAAACGGAGTGACCTCGCGCGTCACCGGCCCGCGCCCGTAGGCGTCCTGGGAGACCACGCTGCGCTGCGCCCCCACCCGAGCCGGATGGACCTCGAGCGGGCCGTTGTGGGGGTAGCCCACGATCGCCGCCAGCCGGCCCTCCGGTGGGTCGTGCGCGAGCCTCAGGGCGCCGCCCGAGAGTCCGTCCACCCGCAGCACGGCCACGTCGTCGCCGGGGTTGAAGGCGACCGCGTGCGCGGTCAGCGACGGCGGCTGCCCACCCACCTGGACGGTGGTGTCCTCCTCCCCGGCCACGACGTGGGCATTGGTCACCACCAGCCCCGGCCCGGCGATCCAGCCCGAGCCCTCCACCCCCAGCCCACAGGCCGTGCCCAGTACGCGCACGACGCTGGCCAGGGCGCGACGCACGTGCGGCTCGCGGGCGATCGCCGAGGACGGCGGGGCCAGGCCGGTCGGGGGCGCCGCCAGGGACGGCAGCGGGTCGATGCGCGCCAGCGCGTTGAGGATCGCCCCCGAGGGCGGCAGGGCATGGTTGAGCTGCTCCAGGATCACCGATCTCTGGATGTCGTGCCTGAGGTTGGTGGAGCCCGGGGCCTGCAGGGCGACGGCCGCGGCGATCCACACCAGCCCGAGCCCTACGCATGCGCTGAGCGCCCCCCCGAGGACGCCGTCGAGCACTCCCAGACCGGGCACGCGCAGGACCTGACGCAGGCGATAGCCGAGGTTGCCCAGACCGGTGGACAGGATCGCCCCAGCCAGGACCGCGCCGATAAGGCCAAAGGCGGGGGCGTAGGGCGAGGAGGAGCCCTCCGACAGCAGCTTGGGGCCCAGGCGGGTGCCGATCAGCACGCCCAGCACGAAGCCCGTCAGCGACAGCACCCCGACGATGAACCCGCGCCCGTAGCCCAGGTAGGCCAGCAGGACCGCGAGCGCGACGATGATCCAGTCCAGCGTGGTCATGGCGGGCGACGTTACACCAGAAGCCGCGGACCGAACGCTTCGAGCAGTCGGGGTCATCGTCTAGCCTGGCCTCCTTGTGAGCCCTCGCCCCAGGCCACGGACCGGGCCTTCGGCAGGGCGTCGTGGGCCCCCGCGGCCAAAGGGCGCCCGCCGCGGCCCCCCGCCCCTGCGAAGCGTCGGTCGCCGTCGTGCGCTAGCGGTGGCCTTGGTCGCTACCGTCGCGTTCGTCATCGGAGCCATAGCCGGCTCGGGGGGAGCGCCAGCCGGCCAGGACCTGGCGCTGCGCTTCGTCACCGCCTGGGCGCGCGCTGACTACCCGCGCATGTACACCTACGTCGACGACGCCACCAAGCGGCGCCTGACGGTCTCGCAGTTCAGCGCCGCCTACCGCCAGGCGGCCCTGACCGCGACCCTGTCCCGTGGCCGCCCGGCGTCGGCCCAGGCCCCCCACAACGGGGTGGTCCCGGTGCCGGTGACCCTGACCACGAGGGTGTTCGGGACGATCGTGACCGCGTTTGAGGTGCCCACCGTCGGCGAGGGCTCAACCGCCCGCGTCCGCTGGTCCTCCCGCCTGCTGTTCCCGGGTCTGCGGCCCGGGGAGAAGCTCACCCGTCAGACCTTTCTGGCCCCGCGGGCGCCCCTGCTGGCCCGCGACGGCAGTCCCCTGGCCAAGGGTCCGCCGGACTCCTCCGGTCAGCGCCCCTCGGGCCTGGGCGCGGCGGGCACGGCGATCACCGGCGTGCTGGGGCCGCCGCCCCCCGGCCGGGCCGACGCGCTACGAGCCGCCGGGGTCCCCGCCTCGGCGCGGGTAGGCGTCAACGGACTGGAGCGCGTCTTCGACGCGCGGCTGTTGGGCTCACCGGGCGGTGAGCTACGCGCCGGAGACCGGATCATCGCCTCCGCCGTCCCCCGCCCCGGCACGCCCGTGCGCACGACGATCTCACCGCGCCTGCAGCGCCTGGCCTTGTCGGCGCTGGGCGGTCGCCTGGGCGGAGTCATCGCCCTGCGACCCTCCAGCGGCGAGATCCTGGCCCTGGCGGGGATCCCGCTCTCGGGCCTGGAGCCCCCGGGATCGACCTTCAAGATGGTCACCCTCACCGCCGCGCTGGATGCCGGAGTGGCGAGCACACACTCGAGCTTCCCCATCCAAACCGAGGCGGTGCTGTCCGGGGTCAAGCTCCAAAACGCCAACGGCGAGTCCTGCGGCGGCACGCTGGCGCAGGCCTTCGCGATCTCCTGCAACTCGGTCTTCGCCCCGCTGGGCGCCAAGCTCGGCGCCCGCCGACTGGTGGCGATGGCGCGGCGCTTTGGCTTCGACGAGGACCCGGGCATCGCCGGAGCAGCCACCAGCCGGGTGCCCGATGCCAGCCGCGTGGGCGATGCCCTGGCGGTCGGCTCCACCGCGATCGGGCAGGGCGAGGTCCAGGCCACCACGCTTCAGGTGGCCACCGTGGCGGCGACGATCGCCATGGGCGGCCAGCGTCCGCGGCCCACCCTGGCCCTGGGAGAGCGCCGCCCGTCGGTGACCGTCACCCGCCCGGAGGTGGCTCGCACCGTGCGCGCCATGATGCTGGGGGTGGTGCGCTCCGGCACGGGCAAGTCGGCCGCCATACCCGGCGTCGCGGTAGCCGGCAAGACCGGCACCGCCGAGCTCAAGCAGACCGTGTGTCCCAGCTCCGCCACCAGCACCGACTCCGCCAGCAGCTCGGCGTGTCAGCCCAACGACCCGACCAACACCGACGCCTGGTTTGCCGCCTTCGCCCCGGCCGGACACCCGCGGATCGCGGTGGCTGTGCTGCTGGTCAAGAACGGCGCCGGCGGCGACACCGCCGCACCGGTGGCCCGCCAGATGCTCGTCGGGGGATTGAAGGGGGCCTGACCGGCCCCGGGGACTTCAAGCGCCGCCCCCCAGCGCGGCGCGAGCGTCAGACGTCGAGGTCCGCGTGGCCGCTCTGACCGCTGGCCGGATTGGCGATCGTCAGCGTCAGCGGACGGTTGTCATAGGCGGCGACGTCGACCTTGAACAAAAGCACCGAGCCCTGTGTCGGGCTGGACTCGGCCAGGCTGCCGGGAGCGGGGATCTTGCTGTGCGCGGGCACACCCTGGCTGCGATAGGCGAGCAGGTTGGTGGCGTCGGGGAACAGGGGCCTGTAGACGTTGCCACGCGTGTCGGCGACCTCGAAGGACTGAGCCGGCTGCTGGGCGCGGTCGGTGCGATTCTCCACCCGGATCCACACCGCGAAGAAGGCCTGCCGGGCCGACAGGTGGGCGTCGGCCGGGCTGAGGCCGCGCAGGTAGGCCACGTCCTCAGGATCAGCGGGATTCAGCTGACGCGAGAGCTGGATCTGGTAGTGCAGCTGCCCGAGGTCGAGGTAGACGCCCTCGGTGTCAGCGACCAGCGTGGGTTCGCCCGATCCGCAGCCGGCGATCACGCAGGCCACGAAGATCAGCAGTGTTGGCAGGGCGCGGCGGCGAATCACGGCGTGAGCTTATCCGTCACAGGCCGGCGATCGTGGCCCGGGGACCGCGACCCGAGCCCTCCTCGAGGATGGTTCGGATGCGCCGCACCGCGCGGACGGTCTGGCGGCGCATCCAGGCTCGCATCCCCAGGGTCTCGTTGAGCCGGTCAGCCAGGGTGGCGGGCTCGGTCTCGACGGTCAGCGACACCCGCGCTGAGCCCGACGGGCCGGGGCTGATGGTGAATATCGACACCAGCCGGGTGCGGTTGTACTTTCCGCCCCGGCCAGCCTGCACGATGCGCCGCGGTCGCTGGGCCTCGATGATGGTCATGTCCGCCCAGGCGAAGCGGTAGCGCCGGGTCTTCAGGCGAAAGCGCGCCCCGGCACCCTGGCCGCGGGAGTCGGTACGTGTCAGGTGCCAGTCGACCAGGTAGTGGTCGGAGAACTCCGGATGGTTGGCCACGTCCACCAGGTAGTCGTAGACCTCCTCCGGCGAGCGGCCAATCGTGACCGAGGCACTGACGGCATCCAAGGTCCGCGGGAGTCTATGCCGCGCGGGCGGTGAGGCGCACGGCGTGTCCGTACTCGCTGTGGCGCACGGTCTCCGATCCGATCGGCGCCCGGCGCCTCAGCGGCCGACACAGCTCGCAGACGATCTGCTCAGTCTCATAGCGGTAGATGTGCTCGCCGATCAGTGGCGTGCGATGACAGTCGGCGCAGCGGTGGCGGTCGGCGGCCAGCGCGCCCACCCCCTGGCGCAAGAGCTCGCGCTCGAGCTCGTCGGTCCGACGTGCGGTCTGAAGCGACATCCCGAACCCAGTTCGCTGCGCGACCGGCCTTCTCCTGCCCCAGCGACCGGCGTCATGCGGTCGCCGGGCGCCCGAGGGGGCCCGGGAGGGCTTGATCGCGGCCCGCTTCGGGAATATGATCGGTCGTGGAGGCGTCCAAGCGGGGAGCGGTCTTTCGGATGGAGTCGTTGACGTCGGGCACGGTGGCCGGTATGGGCTCGTTTCGCTGCGAGCAGTGCGGCTACGTTCTGACCCTGAGCGCTGAGGACGCGCTCGTGTCGTGTCCGGGCTGTGGCGGTAACGCCTTCACCCGAGCATCGTTGTTCAGCGCCCGCCGTTTCGCGCGCGAGAATGCGCCGCTGTCGGGTGGGGCGCTCGAGCAATGGCTGGAGGAGGCCGCCCGGGAGATCACCGGCCCCGGCGAGTATCTGGCCTATCGGGACGGTGAGCGCAACATGGTGGTGGCGCTCGAGCGCGAGTGGACGCGGGTGGGGCGCAGCCTGGCCGCCGACGTGCGCTTCGACGACCCCACCGTCTCGCGCCGGCACGCCCTGATCGTCCGCCAGCCCGATGGTGTCCGGGTGCTCGACGACCGCAGCCTCAACGGCGTGTTCGTCAACGGCGAGCGGGTCGAATGGAGCACGCTGAGCCACGGTGACGAGATCCTCGTGGGCCGCTACCGCCTGTACTACCTCGACGCCTCCCGGCTGGCCCCCGAGCCACGGCCGGGGCTTGACGCCCTGCCCTCCCCGGGCTGAGCGCGGGCCTCCGGCCGCCTGACGTCCCCGCCCGTCCGGGAGCACTAGACTCGCGCCGCGATGGCGCAGACGATCGCGATCCTCTCCCAGAAGGGCGGCACGGGCAAGACGACCACGGTCCGCACGCTCACCGACGTGATGCGTCGCCTGGAGGTCCCGACGCTGGCTGTGGATCTCGATCCCCAGGGCAACCTGTCTGACTACTTCGACGTCGACCCCGAGGCCGAGCCGACCGTCGGCGACGTGCTCACCGGCCGGGCCAAGGCCCTCGACGCCATTCACTCAGACATCATGCCGGCCAACCTCGGGCTGGCCGAGGCCGAGCTGGTGCTCAGCGGCAAGATGGGACGCGAGCTCACGTTGCGTCGAGCGCTGGCCAAGGTCGGGGACCGCTATGAGCTGATCCTCATCGACTGTCCTCCGTCGCTGGGGCTGTTGACCGTCAACGCCCTGGTGGCCGCCGACCACGCGCTGGTGTCCGCCGAGGCGCAGTACTTCGCCATGCAGGGCGTCGAACAGGCGCTGGAGGTCATCGAGTTAGCCCGCGACGGCCTGAACCCCGACCTCAACTGGCTGGGGGTGCTGCTGAACATCGCCGACATGCGCACCGTGCACTCCCGCGAGGCGCTGGTCTCGCTGCGCGAGCACTTCCCCGACAAGGTGTTCGACACCACCATCCGAGCCTCGATCGCCTACGCGGAATCAGCCGAGCGTGGCCTGTCGATCCTCGATTACCGCCCCGACCTGGGGGCCGACTACCTGGCCCTGGCCGACGAGCTGCTGCGCCGCCTGGGCCTGGACAGCGCCCGCCGGCGCCTGGCCTCGCTGCCGGCCTGACCGCTCCTGGGCTCGAGGCGCTCAGCCGCCTGGCGCCAACCCACCGCGGCCTCTACAGGGCCCGCACGTCCGCGCCCTGGGTCTCAAACGGTGCCCGCAGGACCTGAGCCCAGCCCGCTGCGCGATCGCGCAGCGCCTCGGTGACCGCTCCGGTCTGCTCGTAGTGACACCAGAACATGACGCTGGGACCGGCGCCGGAGATGGTGGCGCCCAGGGCCCCCAGGGCGCTGGCGTCGGCCATCAGCTGCGCTGAGCGCGGGTACAGGTGCGCCCGCTGGGGCTGGTGCAGGCGGTCGGCCAGTCCGCGCGCCACGAGATCCCAGTCGCCGCGTGCCAGGCCCAGGGTGAGCAGCGACGCATGGGCGGTGTTGAACACGGCGTCGGGGCGTGCCACGCTGTCGGGCAGCGCCTCGCGCGCCTCCCGGGTCCGAACGGCCTCGCTGGGCACGACGATCACCGCCTCCAACCCGATAGGCGGGTCAAAGCGCGCTGCCCGTCCGTCGGCACAGATCACGAAGCCACCGTTCAGGGCGGCGGCAGCATTGTCGGGATGTCCCTCGAGCTCGGTGGCCAGCGCGAGCACGTCGGCGTCGAGCTCGAACATGTGATCAGCGGCCAGCAGGCCGGCCACGACGGCCGCCGCGCTTGACCCCAGGCCGCCCGAGAGCGGGATGTGCGAGCGGATGGTGAAGTGCATCCCATCGGGCGGATGAAGGCGCTCGAAGGCGCGCACGCACAGGTTGCGCCGGTCGCGAGCGATATCGAGCTCGGTCTGCACCCCGAACTCGCCGGTCTCGGTGACCTCGACCTCCAGATGCAGCGCCAAAGCGGCGGCCAGGCAGTCCAGCCCGGGACCGAGGTTGGCTGAAGAGGCCGGCACGCGCACCAGCCGTCGGCGGCGCATCAACCCAGCACCGCCCTTTCCACCGCCCCGATCTCTGGATCGCAGGGGACCACGGCGCCGGCGCTCTCCAGGGCGCTCTGGGGATCCTTGAGCCCGTGGCCGGTGAGCACGCACACCACCCGTCGTGCGTCCCCGGCTCCATGGGCCAGCAGCCCCGCCACCGAGGCCGCCGAAGCCGGCTCGCAGAACACCCCCTCGCGCGCGGCCAGCAGCCGGTAGGCGTCGATGATCTGGGTGTCGGAGACTGCCTGGATGGCCCCACGCGAGCCGGTCACCGCCGCCATCGCCTCCTCCCAGCGGGCCGGATTGCCGATGCGTATCGCCGAGGCCACCGTGTCGGGCTCGGCCACCGGTGCCCCGCGCACCAGCGGCGCGGCCCCCTCGGCCTGAAAGCCGTACATCCGCGGCGCGTGGCCGGCCTCCTGAAAGCCCTGCCAGTAGGCGGTGATGTTGCCGGCGTTGCCGACCGGGATGCAGAGCGCGTCCAGCTCGCCGTCCAGGTCCTCGAGCACCTCGAACGCGGCCGTCTTCTGTCCCTCCAGGCGGAAGCGGTTGACCGAGTTGACCAGGGCGATGGGATGGCGCTCGACCAGCTCGCGCACCAGCGTCAGCGCCTGGTCGAAGTTGCCCCGCAGCGCAATCACGCGTGCGCCGTGCATGAGCGCCTGGGCGAGCTTTCCGGCGGCGATCTTCCCGTCGGGCACGATCACCGCTCCCCGCAGGCCCGCTCGCGCCGCGTAGGCGGCCGCGCTGGCCGCGGTGTTGCCGGTGGAGGCGCAGATAACCGCCTCAGCACCTTCGCGCACCGCCGCCGAGACCGCGCAGGTCATGCCGCGGTCCTTGAAGGACCCGGTCGGGTTGGCTCCCTCGAGCTTGAGCCACACCTCGGCCCCCACCCGCTCGGAGAGCACCGGCGCGACCACCAGCGGCGTCGAGCCCTCCTGCAGGGAGACGACGGGATCGCCCTCGGCGAAGGGAAGCCGGTCCCGGTAGCGCTCGATCAGTCCGGGCATGGCGGCGCGCTCACACGAACTCCTCGTCGATCACGCGGATGGCCCGCGGTCCCGAGCGCACGAAGTCCAGGGCCCGGATCAGCTCACACCCGGCGAACAGGCGCGACTCCAGCAGCGGATGGGTGACCATGACCAGTCGGGCGTTGTCGCCCAGCCCCTTCTGGACCACCGACTTGATCGACGCTCCCTGCAGGCCGAGCAGCTGCGCGATCTGAGCCAGCACCCCGGGACGGTCGGCGACCTCCATGTGCAGGTAGAAGGCCGAGCGCACGTCGTCCACGACGGTCAGCCGCTCGGTCGGCGCGGGGGGCGAGGCTGGCGGAATCATGGTGGAGATGACATCCCCGAGCACGGCCGAGGCAGTCTGCGGGCCCCCGGCACCGGGGCCGGACATGGTGATCTCGGTGATCGCCTCGGACTCCACCGTGACCGCGTTGAACGGTCCCGAGACCGCCGCCAGGGGGTGCCCGGCGTACAGAAAGGCCGGATGCACGCTCACCGACACGCCCCCATCCAGGCGCTGGGCGGTCCCGATTAGCTTGAGCCCCAGGCCGAGCTCGCGCGCGTACTCGAGGTCGTCGGCGGTGATGTGCTCGATGCCCTCGTAGCGCACCTGATCGAGGTGAACGGGCGTTCCGAACGCCAGCCGAGCGATGATCGCCATCTTGGCCGCGGCGTCCTTGCCGTTGACGTCGTCGCTGGGGTCAGCCTCGGCGTAGCCCAGCCGCTGAGCCTCCGCCAGCGCCTCACGGTAGGACATCCCGGTGCGGGCCATCTCGGTGAGGATGTAGTTGGTGGTGCCGTTGACGATCCCGTGCACCCGATCCACATGAGCGGCTGCCAGCGATTCGGCCAGCACCCGCACCACCGGCACCACGCCCGCCACCGCCGCTTCGAAGCGCAGCTGGACGCCGCGCTCGCGCGCCCGGTCAAACAGCTCGTCCCCGTGCACCGATAGCAGCTGCTTGTTGGCCGTGACCACGTGGCGGCCGGCGTCCAGGGCCGCCAGTACGTACTGGCGCGCGGGCTCCAGGCCCCCGATCAGCTCGACGATCAGCTCCGAGGCGTGCAGGATCTCCTCGAAGGAGCCGCGACTGCGGGTGAGGACTCCCGTCACCTCCGGACGCCGGCCGGCGATCGCCTGGACGTGGTCGGCACGCTCCGCCAGCAGGGCCGCGAAGGCCGACCCGACCGTGCCGTGCCCGAGCAGGCCGATGCCGAACGGACCGGCGGCCCGCTGCTCTGACCGTTCAGCGGACGTCACGGGCGGTGAGCTCCTCCACGGTCTCGCGGCGCACGACGACGCGGGCCTCACCCTCGGACACGAACACCACGGGCGGACGCGGCACGCCGTTGTAGTTGTTGGCCATCGCGTGACCGTAGGCACCCGTGGCCGGCGTCACGAGCACATCACCGGACCGCGGTTCCTGCAGGCGTGCGTCGCGCACGATCACGTCACCGGACTCACAGTGCTTGCCCGTAACGTGGCACGAGGTCGCATCACCGAAGCGATCGGCGATCTGGGCCTCGTAGTGCGAGCCGTAGAGCATCGGGCGCAGATTGTCGGACATGCCCCCGTCGACCCCCACCCAGGTGGACACGTTGCGCTTGACGCTGACCACCGAGTACAGGGTCACGCCGGCGTTGGCGACCAGCGCACGGCCGGGCTCCAGCAAAATTCGCTTACCCGGGCCAATCAGCTCGCGGACTGCGTCGACCTGGGCCGCGACGTAGTCATCGACGCTGGGCGGCTCGTCGGAGTCTGAGTAGGCCACGCCCAGGCCGCCCCCCAGGTCATAGACGGGAAAGTCGCCCAGCGTGGCGAGCACCTCGGTCGCTGCGCGAAAGGGGGCCAAATCCAGCAGCTGGGATCCGATGTGCATGTGTAGCCCCAGGAGCCTCAGGCCCGGCGCCGCCTCCAGACGCTCGATGGCGCCGCGCGCATCCGCGACCCCGAGCCCGAACTTCGAGTCGGGCTGGCCGGTGGAGATCGATGCGTGGGTCTCACCCGCCACTCCCGGGGTCACGCGCACGAGAACGTCCTGGCGATCTCGGTCCCGGCGCCCTGAGGTGAGGCGCTCCAGGCGGTCGATGTCATCGAAGTTGTCCACCACGATCAGCCCGACGCGCCGCGCGAGCGCCCCCGCCAGCTCGGCGTCGTCGCGCGCGTTGCCGTGCACGACGATCCGCTCGGGCGCAAACCCGGCGTTGAGCGCCAGGTGAAGCTCGCCGGCCGAGGCGACGTCACACATCAGGCCCTCGGCGGCGAACAGCTCGAGCACCGCCGTGCAGGGAAACGCCTTGGAGGCGAACACGACCTCCCCATCGCCGTGCTGGGCGGCCAGGGCGGCGACGAAGGCCCGGGCGCGCGCACGCAGATCGTCCTCGACCACCACGTAGGCGGGGGTCCCGAACTCGCGCGCCAGCTCGATCGCGTCGCAGCCTCCGAGCTGCAGACGTCCGCGCTCGTCGAGGCGGCTGCCCAGCGGATAGACGTGGGAGAGCGCGGTGGAGACCATGGCCGAGCGGGATTATCGCGGGCGGACGTCAGCTTGAGAGAATCGCTGGATGCCGCGCCGTCGCGCCGTCCCCCAGCCACCGCAGCAGATGGGCGAGCACGACGGCCTCTCCTACGCCCTGTTCACCCCCGAGGGGCCTCCGTTGGGCGCAGTTCTGGTGCTGCACGGCGCGGAGTCCTGCAAGGAGGCCCATTTCGAGTTCGGGCGCTCCGCGCGAGCCGGCGGCCTGAGCGCCCTGGTCTTCGACCAGCGGGGGCGCGGGGCAAGCGCGGGCCCGCTCGACGGTCGCATGCTCGAGGACCTCCACACCATGGCCGAGCTGCTCGGACCCCTACCCCTGGCGCTGCGCGGATCGAGCTTCGGGGGCTACCTGGCGCTGGTGAGCGCCCGCGCGCTGGGCGCCCGGGCGGTGGTGGCCATATGCCCCGCTCCCGCGGAGCTGCTCCTGCGGGCGCTACGGGACGGGCGGTTTGACTTCGAAGTCGATCTCAGCTCCGCCCTGCCCGTGCTCGAGGCCCACGACGAGAGCGATGCGGTCGCCGGGCTCGACGCCGCCGTGCTGTACCTGCACGCCGAAGGTGACGACGTGGTGCCCGTGGCCCACTCCCGCGAGCTCTACGCTCGCACCCGGGCCGTCGACAAGCGCCTGATTGCCGTCCCGGGCGGGCATCACGGCTCCGTCCAGCACGACGCCGAGCTGACCGGTGAGTCGCTGCGGTTCATCCGCCGCGCGCTGGCGCGGGCAGCTGGCTAGCCAGGGTCGAGCCCAGGGCCCGTCCGGTGTCGCGAACGGTCTGGCCCAGGCCGGAGCTCAGGCCGCCCACACTCCTCCCCAGGGCGTCGGTGGTGTTGGTCACCGTCTGCGCCGCCGCCTGACCCAGGCTGGGCACAGCGGGCGACGGAGGTCCGGGAACGGCCACCGGGCTCGCCGGGCTGGAAACAGCAGCCGCGCTGGGGGTGGATGTGGATGCGGGTGGGCGGGGTCGGGGCGCGACCGAGGTCACGGGAGCGGCGGGGCCAGCGCCGGCTGGTGCGGCGCCAGCCGGCGCCACGCGGGTGGGCGCGACGGCGGCGGGCAGAACCACGGCCGGGACGCCGCTGGGCGCAGCCGCCGCGGGGCGAGGGGAGAGCGGGCTGTCCTGCACCCTGAGACTCGAGATGGCGGCCGAAGGTGAGTCGGCGGGCCAGCCGTGGAAGGCGAGCACGGACGCGGCGACGAGGAACGTACAGCCGACCGCCGCCACCAATGAGGTGGTTGCTCCCAGGGCTGCCGCGGTGGAGAGCCTTAAACGCATACGTACCCCTGCCTGACACATCGGCACGATTCGCGCGCAGCTTGAGCCTACACCCCAAGTTGGCGCATTGCCACTCGTATTCCCGGGAGCGATCAGCCGACGGCCCGCGCCCGCACGACTCGCCGAACGCCCTCCCATCACCCGCCCCCGCACGACGCGCCGAACACGCGCCCCGCGCGACCCGCCGAACCCGCGCTCAGTGGACGCGCGCGTAGAGGCCGCGCAGGATGCCGAGCATCGTGGCTGAGGTCTGGTTCATGCGCGGGCAGCACGGGGGTCCGCCGGCCGAAGCGCTGATGCCGATCTCCAGGTGCGGACCGGTGGAGCGCCCGACCTGACCGCAGCCGACCTCCGCGATCGGCTGACCACGTCGCACGTGGGCGCCCACCGGGACCAGCACCGGCTGCGAGTGTCCGTAGTAGACCGTCCGTCCCGCATAGGGCCCCCGGTCCAGTCGAAGCACCGGGGCCTGGGAGCCAAACCCGTTTATCCCCTCGGCCACGATCGTCCCGTCGTCGACGGCCACCAGGGTCGCGTCGGCGCCACAGGCGCCGCCGTTGGTGGCGATGTCCACGCCCTGGTCAGACGTCCAGCTGTCGGGCCCGACCGCAACCCGCGCCGGCACCACCGGGAAGGCCCATCCGGTGTGCGGGCTCGACGGGGCGCTCGGGGCGCTGATCGGAGGGGTGGGACGCGCGTGGAGCGCGCCCAGCGTGTCTGCGGCGGCGATGCCGTTGGCGTGCAGGTGGTGGGCGCGCTGGAAGTAGATGACGGCATGCTGCGTGAGCCGGTCATAGACGCCCGTGACCGACACGCGATAGTGCCGGTGCGTCAGCGCCCGCTGGAGCTCAGAGACGTCGGAACCGCGCGCGCCGCGACGCAGAACTCGCTCACCCAGGTGCCAGCTCTGCCGGGCCGGTCCCGGGCTGGTGCCGCCCGCAGCCGAGTATGAGCTGCCGGCCCCCTGGGGCGGCGAGTCGGGCGTGTAGGAGGAGGCGCCGGTGGAGGCGCCGGTCGAGGCGCCGGCCGAGGAGCCATCGTAGGGGGCGACCGAGCCGGCACTCGACGGGCGTTGCGGCGCCGCGGCCTCGGAGGAGGTGGAGTCAGAGGCCGCCGCTGCGCCGCCTGTGCTCCCGGGTGCGGCCAGCGCGCCGGGGGTCGCCCAGGTGGCGAACGAGACGCCCATCAGACAAGCAGCAAGCGCGGGACGCACATAGCCCATGCCCGCAATCTCGGCCGCCAACCCGGCCCGTCTGGACCGAGAAATGGGGATGCACGGGTTTGAGCGTCAACCCTGCAGAAAGCGCTCCATCACCAGCCAAACCGCAAGCTGACGCCCGTCAGGCGGTGGCCGCCCTTCAGGTGGCGGCGACCTGGGGCACCCGTCAGGCAGTGGCCGCCCGCAGTCCGCGCCGGCGCGCGACTAGCACCAGCCAGACCGCGCCGGCCAGCGCGAACAGCACGCTCTCCAGCTGCGGGACGGTCAGACCCAGGGCGGCCTCGCTGTTGCGGCGGACGAACTCCACCAGCAACCGCTCCACGCCCGAGCCGACGAGGTAGCAGGCGAAGAGCATTCCCGGTCTCAGCGCGTCGCGCTGACGCCACAGCCACCATGCCACCAGGCCCATGACCAGCGTCTCGTAGATCGGGGTCGGGTGCACGGTGACGTGGGGCGGCGTGGGCACCGTGCCGTGCGGGTAGCCCATCGCCCAGGGCAGGCTGGAGGCGATCCCGTAGTCCCCGTCCCCGGACACCTGGCAGCCGATTCGCCCGATCGCGTAGCCGAGAGCCAGGACCGGGGCCATCAGGTCCAGCAGCGCCACCCCGAGCATGCGCCGCCAGCGCGCCCAGACCACGACGCCGAGCGCCCCGCCGATCACCCCGCCGTACCACACCAGCCCCGAGCCGGAGAACAGGCTCCCGATGAGGTCGTGCTTGACCTGGTCGTAGTTCTGCACGACGTAGTACAGGCGCGACCCGACGAGGCCGCCCACCAGCCCGGCGAAGACGATCTCATAGGACCAGTCCACCGGGCGGTCGAGCTCGCGCAGGCGGCGGGCGAGCACCGCCCCGCAGGCCAAGAACGCCAAGGCGAACATCACCCCGAAGGTCTTGACCGACAGGCCCAGGACGTCGATCTCAGGCTTCATCGGGGCCATTATCCGATCTGGCGGCTCCTGCAGCCTGGACGTCTGACCCGGCCACCGCCCAGACCTTGACCGTGCCCCGGCGTCCGCGCACGGGCAGGTCCCCGATCTCGTCGAGCTCGAGGCTGCGGTCGCGCAGGGCCCCCCTGGTGGTGTCCGACAAGAACAGCTGGTGCGGGGTGCCCTTGGTCAAGCCCTCGATGCGCGCAGCCGTGTTGACCGCGTCTCCGATCGCCGTGTACTCCAGGCGCCGCTCGGAGCCAACGTTGCCGGCCATGACCGTCCCGGTGTTCAGGCCGATACCGATGCGAAAGCCCTCGCTGAGGCCGTTGGCGCGCACCCAATCGTTGAATTCCTCCAGGCGCTCGAGCATCGCCCGTGCGGCCGCCAGCGCCCGGTCGGCGTGGTCGAGCTGGTCCAGCGGACCGCCGAACAGGGCCATGATCCCATCGCCCATGTAGGCGGTTAGCGTGCCGCCGTGGTCGAGGATGGCGTCGCTCATCGTGGTCAGGTAGCGGTTGAGCACCTCGATGACCTGGCCCGCCGGCCGCGTCTCGGAGTAGGCGGTGAACCCGCGAACGTCCGAGAACAGGATCGTGCCCTCGATCAGCTCGCCACCGAGGCGCAGGCCGTCCGCTCGGGCCAGCGCCTCATCCACGACGCGCTCGGGCACGAAACGGGCGAACAGGTCGCGGACCCGCTCCCGCTCATAGCTGGCGGCGACGTACCAGAGCATCAACGTGACCACCGCCGTCAGCGCCAGGGCGAGCATCGGGGTGGCCAGCGGCAGGACCGTGCCGTGGTCGAAGCTGACCTGGGTGATCACCGCGTAGGCGACGGCCCCGACCAGGGCGGCGGTGAGGCCCCAGAGGGCCCCTCGCCGCAAGCTGGCGGCCAGCGGCAGCAGGCTCAGGACGACGGCCACCAGCGGGTCCGTCCATCCCGGCGCCGAGCGCAACGGAAACCCATGAAGGGCGGTGTCGACCGCGTTGGCCTGGATCTCCGCGCCCGACATCAGCGACCCGGTGGATGTCGCGTGCAGGTCCTGCAGGGAGGGGGCCGAGGCACCCACCACCAACACCTTCCCGGCTAACCGTGAGGCCGGCACCCGTCCCGCCAGCACATCGGAGAACGAGACCCCGTACACGGTCCCCGGTGGGCCGGCGTAGTCGATCCAGGGCTGATCGGAGAACTCGGCCGGGTCGAACTGGCGGTGCAGCGCCCGCTCGGCGGCCACCAGGGCGAAGTGCCGTAGACCGTCGACCTGGAAGGGCAGGCGGCGGATCACCGCGCCGGGATCCACGGAGAAGTTGGCGTTGCCGGCACGCGCGCCGATGCGCGCGAGGATGTCCCCGCCGCCCAGCACGTTGGGGTTGCCCTGGGCGTCGGTCTCGGTGGTGGCCAGGACGACGTTGCCCGCCCGCGTGATGGCGTCGATCAGGGCGTTGTCGTCGCGGGCATCGGTCGGCTCGGAGAACTGCACGTCGTAGGCGATCACGCGCGCACCGGCGCGATGCAGCGCATCGATGACGCCGGCGTGCACCGCGCGCGGGAAGGGGAAGCGCTGACGCAGGGTCTGGAGCGTGCGCGCGTCGATGTGGACCACCACCACGTCGCGGGGGGCGGGCCGGCTGCCGCGCACGCTGAAGTGCGCGTCGTCGCCGGCGCGCTCGGCCGGGTCCAGCACCCCGAGCGAGCTCAGAGCAAACGTCAAGGCCAGCAGCGCCACCCAACTGCCGGCGAACAGCAGGCCGCGACGGCGAGCTATGCGGTGAGCCACCCGGTCCCCGCGGTCAGCGCGACGTCCGTCGGGGAGCAAACGCGATCTGGCCCGGCTCGCTGCTCTGGGCCTGGCGCAGGGTGTCTCGGGCGCGCGCGACAAGGTCGTCCGCACCCTCCTGCTTGTCCCAGAAGGCCAGGCCAATCGTCACCGGGGTGCCGGCCGGCGTGGCGTCCAGCAGCCGCTGCGCGCGCATCGACGCCCCTTCCATCTGACAGCCGGGCAGCCAGAACAGCGCACAGTCCTGCGCGAGCCAGCTGATCGAGTCCTGGGCGCGCATCGCGGCCCGCCAGGCGGCCATGGCCAGGTCACGATCACCGGCGCCATCGAGCCCCACCGCCCCCACGGCCAGCGGGTGATCGCCATGGCGGGCCGCGCGCAGCTCGGCCTCGAGGGCCACCTGCCAGGGCACCGTCCCCTCCAGGGGAGGGTGCAGGACCGCCAGCCAGGTGCGGCTCAGGTCCGGGTGCTCGAACTCGACGACGGTCACCCGGGCCTCGGGATCAGAGGCCGCGAGCTGACCGCTCCACATTCCGGTGCGGGCCAGCTCGGGCGCCTCGGGCTCGACGCCCAGGGTCCGGGCCGCGCGACCGACGAGCGCACCGGTGCCGACACCGGCTCGAAGCTCCAGCGCGTGGTTGGCGTACAGCACGGTGCCGTCCTGGGCGCGGATCAGCATCACGCCCTCCAGGGCTTCAGCCAGCAGGCCCAGGCCCGCCCCGGGACCCTGGCCTGCCCCGCCGATCATCTCCTCAGCCCCCATGGCCGGGCAGTCTCCCCTGGCCTCAGTCTGGGATCAAGCCCTCGGCGTCGAATTCACCGCTCACCTCGTCCAGCGTGGAGTCACCGGGGGGAAGGATCACCTCAGAGCCCCGCAGATCCTCGTCGGCCAGCGGCTCGCCCCGCTCACGCACACCGTCGAGCAGGCCCGAGAAGGCCGACGCGAATGCCGTCTGGTCGCCGGACTCGACCGCGGCCACCAGTCGTGCGTCGAGCTCGTTGAGGTGGCCGAGGGCGTCCTCGGGCACCTCCCACTGTCCCTCGCCCAGGATGCGGATGATCATGGCTGCCCCTGAGCGGGCGGGGCCTGGATCTGGGGCTGGGCGCCGCCGGGTCCGAGCTCGGCCTTCATCTTCGAGAGCTCGTCGTCGACCACGCTCTTGGAGGAGATCTGCTCTAGCTGACGGTCGATGTCGTCCTTGCCCGATCCCAGCGCCGTGAGATCGTCGAAGGTGCCGGCCTGCTCGAGCTCCTCGACCGCTGAGGCGCGGGCCTTCATGTTCTCGGTCTTGTCCATCGCCCGCTGCATCGCCAGCCCGACGTCGGCCATCTGCTCGCCTACGCCGGTGGCCGCCTCGGAGATGCGCACCTGTGCGTCGGCGGCCGAGTACTGGGCCTTGATGACCTCTTTCTTGGTCCGGAAGGACTCGATCTTGGTCCGCAGCTTCTGCTCAGAGACCACGAGCCTCTGCTGCTGGTCCTCGAGCTCGGCCACCTGCTGATCGAGGGACTGAAGCTCAGCCTGGATGGTGGTCTTGCGCTCCAGCGCGGTGCGGGCGAGATCCTCGCGACCGCCCGACAGGGCCTGGCGCGCTTGGGTGTCGAGCTTGACGACCTGCTCCTGGAGGTTTCCTTCCTGCATCTGCAGGCGCTTCTTGGAGGTCACCACGTCGGCGATCCCCTTCTTGACGTTCTGGAGCAGCTCGAGCTGCTTCTCGTAGCTGTAGTCGAGGGTCTCGGCGGGGTCCTCAGCGCGGTCGAGGAGCTTGGAGACCTTCGCCTTGATCGTGGTGGACATGCGTCCGGTCAGGCCGGGCATCGTTTCCTCCTTGGAAGCGGTCGCCGACGGGCGGTCGGCCGCCAAGGGTAACCGACCGCTGGCGCGGTCCGCCTCGGCTAAAGCCCGACCCGGTCCTTCTTGGCTAGAGCCCGACCGGGTGGCGCAGGCGATAGCCGCGGTTGGAGCGACGCAGCGGGCGCCAGCGCGGTCCGCGGGCACCGGACGGGTCGCCGGCGGAGCTGGTGTCCAGCCGCATGCCGCCGATCACCGCGTAGGCGTGACCGGGGTTGGAGTAGATGGTTATCCACCGGCCGGGGCCCTGCTGACCGAAGCCCATCAGCTCCGATGAGTCCATGGGCGTGGACAGCAGGTGGGCACCGTGCAGGGCAAAGGAGACCGTGCCCGAGCAGTCATACCCGGAGGCCTTGAACGCCTGGTGCCCGCCGCCGTAGATGTAGGGCCGGCCGATGATGCGGTTGGCCGCCCAGATGGCCTTCTGCACGGCCACCGGCGCCCCCTGCGGAGCGTAGGCCAGCCCGTGCACGATTCTGCCGACGGCACCGGGGACGGTGGGGAACTGGTTGGGGTTCACCGCTCCGTACTGGCTGCCGCCGGTACCGGCGCCGCCCGGCACCGACTGCTGGCCGGACTGCTGGGCGGGGGGCTGCGTCGCCTGGCTGCCCCCGGCGGAGGGCGCCGGGGCCTGGGCCGTGCTGGCCTGGCCGTGACGGTGGGCGTGCCCGCGGCGCGCCTTGCGGTGATGACGGGCGGGCTTCTTGGCCGGCGTCTCCGCGGGAGCAGCGCCGCCGGTGCCGTTGTCGGCCAGGGCGGGTGCGCTGAGCAGCGGGGTGGCCACCAGCGCCAAAGTAGTAATCCAAAGGGCACGTGCCCGCACAACAACCTCTTTCGTTGGCCTGCGGGGTTAGCTGACGGGCTAGCGCTGAAAGAGCCTGCGCTTCCTGCGGATTCACCGCAGGATTAGCCCCAACTTCTTGGGTCCCCCGTTCCTCGGCATCTGACCGAGGATTCGGCGTTACGGCGGGCAGTGTAGCGCAGTGCAAGGCGACTTGCGGAGTGTTATGCCAACTGGCCCGCCGATAGGGGCCCGCGGTCCATGACAGAACTCGTGCAGCCTCCCGCCGCTGGCGCATAGACGCTCGCCGTGCGCTCGCCGCCGCGCTCCCGAGCGGGAGACTTGGTGGCTGGCGATCAGCGCGCCGTTGGTGGCCGGCGATCAGCGCGCCGCCGTAGACGCGGCGGCCGCCTCCCCGGTGACGCGCTCGGCCTCGGCCACCGCCGCTGCGCCGTTGGCGCCGGCCCCCTGCTCGGCTCGCCAGGCCCGCCGCTGAGCGGTCTGCATGCGGGCGACCACGAGGCGCTGGATCTCGGCCGTCCCCTCGAACAGCTGATAGATCTTGGCGTCGCGGAAGAACTTCTCCAGCGGATGGTCGGTCAGCCCGGCCTCGGGTCCCACCAGATCCATCAGCACGGTGGTCGCCCACATGGTCACGTCGCCGGCCTTGAGCTTGCTCATCGACCCCTGGCCGCCGGTCATCGGCTCGCCGTTTCGCCCCATCCAGGCGGCGCGACGAACGAGCAGACGGGCGGCCTCGATCTCGGTGGCGACATCGGCAAGCACCTGCTGGACGCGCTCCTGCTCGAGCAGGGGCCCGTGCTCGTCGCTGAGGCCCTCGAGATGGTCGAGGGTCCACTCGTAGGCGGCGCGGGCGATGCCCAGCGCGGACGCGCCGACCATGGGCCGCGTGACCTCGAAGGTGGCCAGGGCGTTGGAGGCGCCGCCGCGCTGGCCTGAACGCGCCCGCTCGAGCTTGGCCTCGAGCTTGTCCAGGCCCCCGAGCAGGTTCTCCAGCGGGATGCGAACGTCCTGGAGGACGACCTCGGCGGTCTGGGAGGCGCGGATGCCAATCTTGTCCTCCTTCTTGCCCATCGACAGTCCGGGGGTGCCGGCCTCGACGATGAACGAGGCCTGACCGCGATGACCCAGCTTGGGGTCCACGGTGGCGACCACCACGTTGACGTCGGCGATCCCGCCGTTGGAGATGAACACCTTGGTGCCGTTCAGCACCCATTCGTCCCCCTCGCGCTTGGCCGTCGTGCGCAGCGAGCGCACGTCAGACCCGGCGCCCGCCTCGGTGACCGCGTAGGCCCCGAAGCGAATCTCCTCGCCCAGGCCGAAGCACTCGGGCACCCAGCGACCGATCTGCTCGGGGGTGCCTGAGGCGGCGATGCCCGCCGCGGCCAGCGAGGAGGCGCTGATGGCCAGCGCCAGTCCGGCGCAGCCCCAGTGCAGCTCCTCGGCATAGATGACGCCCATCACGCCGTCAGGATCGGCGCCGATCGTCTGCAGGAAGTCGACGCCGTGCAGCTTCCACCGCCGGGCCTCGCGGACGATGTCGTAGGGCACGGCCTGCTCGCGGTCATAGCGGGCCGCTGCGGGTCGCATGACGTCGCGGGCGAAGGCGTGGCAATGGGCCTGGAACTCGAGCTGCTGGTCGCTGAGACGGAAGTCCATGGCTGAAAAATTTCCTCCGGCATCGGCCGTCTGCGGGCCCGAGCCCACCCGGCGGCGATTGACTGGTCAGTCAACCAGTTTTTAGAATACCCGTTGGGGCGGGCGCCGCGGTGCTCAGCCACTCCCCGAACGGTCGCTAAGGTGCGCCCTCATGACCCCGCCCCCTGCCCAGTCGCCCGCCCCGGCGACGGGGCGTAGAGGCCGGG
>DASYID010000117.1:0-1930 GCA_036252775.1 Solirubrobacteraceae bacterium | reverse complement strand
CCTGCCGCCCGGGGGAACAGGGGGCTTCGATCACGAGCTGGCCGAGGAGTTCTTCCGCGCGATCGCCAACTCGGCGCGCCTGACGGTGCACATCGATGTTCAGGCCGGGACCAACGCCCACCACATGATCGAGGCCGCGTTCAAGGCGTTCGCTCGCGCCCTGCGGGCCGCCACGGCGATAGATCCCACCGAGACCGGAGTGCCGAGCACCAAGGGCACACTCACGTGACCGTGGCCGACCGCAGACGAGCGGCCAGGGTGGACGATGCTGCCTCAGTGGACGATGCTGGCTCAGCGGACGGCGCCCGCCTGGGCATCGTCGACTACGGCATGGGCAACCGGCGTTCCGTGGAGAAGGCGCTTCAGTCCGTGGGAGCCCGCGTCACGGTTAGCGCCGACCCCACCACCCTGAGACGCGCGGACGGCCTGGTGGTGCCCGGAGTGGGCGCCTTCCCCCGGGCCATGGAGCGCTTGAACCAGCTGGGTCTGGCGGAGCTGATTCGCGAGCGGCTCGCCGCGGGGACGCCGGTGTTGGGGATCTGCCTGGGCATGCAGCTCGCCTTTGATCGCTCCAGCGAACTGGGGGGCGCCGAGGGGCTCGGACTGGTGGCGGGGACCGTGGCCCCGCTTCGGGCGCCGGGGCTCAAGCTGCCACACATCGGTTGGTGCCCGGTGAGCTTTCAGCCCGACTCGGAGCTGGTCGAGGGCCTGCCCTCGCAGAGCGCCTTCTACCACGTGCATTCCTTGGCCCCCAACCCAACCGCGGAGCAGGATGTACTCGGCACCGCGAGCTATGGCTCGCGGTTTGTCACCGCGGTTGCGCACGGGGACTTCTACGGCGTCCAGTTTCACCCCGAGAAATCCTCGACGCACGGCCTGCGCCTGCTGGCCAACTTTGGCTCGATCTGCCTGCGCGCCCGCCGGTGATCCTCTATCCCGCAATCGACATCCTCGCCGGCAACGCGGTGAGGCTGGTCAAGGGCGATTTCTCCGAGCAGACCGTCTACGACGACGATCCCCTCGAGGCCGCGCGCAACTGGCGCCAGGCCGGGGCGCGCTACCTGCACGTCGTCGATCTGGATGGGGCGCGCGAGGGCCGGCCCGTGAACCTGGAGCACCTGCAGCGCATCACCGAGGCGCTCGACGTTCCCGTCCAGTACGGCGGCGGCCTGCGCACCCTGCCCGCCGTCCGTGATGCCCTCCGCGCCGGGGCCGCTCGCGTCATCCTGGGTACGGCGGCCTACACGGATATCGAGTTTCTGGATGAGGTGCTCCGCGCCTACGGGGACCGCGTACTGGTATCGGTCGATGTGCGAGGCGGCCACGTGGCGACCGCCGGCTGGACCGAGACCACGCAGATGACCACGCGCTCGGTGATCGAGGGTCTGCAGGGCCGGGGCGTACACAGCTTCGTCTACACCAACGTCGACCGCGACGGGATGCTCCAGGGCCCCGACCTCACCGAGGTGGCCGAGGTCGCCAAGGTGGTGCGCGGACGCTTTCTGTATTCGGGCGGGATCGGCCAGCTCGAGGACCTCAACGGCCTGTGCGGGCTGCGCCAGGTCAACCTGGGCGGCGTGATCGTGGGCAAGGCGCTGTACGAGCGCCGCTTCACCGTCGCCGAGGGTCAGGCCGCCTTGGACGAGGGTCAGGCCGCCCTGGACGAGGGTCAGGCCGCCCTGGATTGAGCTCTAGGCTGGGAGGCCGTGCACCTCAAGCGCGTCATCCCCTGCCTGGACGTCGATGCCGGCCGCGTCGTGAAGGGCACCAACTTCGTCGACATTCGTGACGCCGGGGACCCGGTCGAGCTGGCCGCGCGCTACGACCGCGAGGGAGCTGACGAGCTGGTCTTCCTCGACATCACCGCCACCCACGAGAAGCGCGAGACGATGGTGGCGCTGGCCCGCGCCACGGCCGACGACGTCTTCAT
>DASYID010000116.1:0-3840 GCA_036252775.1 Solirubrobacteraceae bacterium | reverse complement strand
CCCGGCCGCCAGCATGTCGGAGTTCATCCGTTCCACCCAGGCGACGAACTCGCCCAGGTCGGTGGGCCGGGTGGGCTCGCGGATGCGGTGGATTGCCACCCCGCCGGCCGATTCCTCGGCGGGCGACTCCTCGCCGCCGCGGGTGAGCACGTGGACCTCGACCCCGAGCTCGACCAGCGCCTCGGAGAGCTTGCGCACATGGCGCGCCAGGCCGCCCTCGACGATCGGGGGGTATTCCCAGGAGAGGATCAGGCAACGGGTCATGGAGCGAGAAGCGGAGCGGAGCTGGCGTGCGTAGCGAGGTTGCGGATGCCCTCGCGGGGGGAGCCTATCGGCCCCAGCGCAGCCTCGAGCGCCTCGAGGTGACCCTGGGCCCGCTGGCGCGGATAGGGGCCGGCGAGCTCGCGCGTGACCATGAACGTCCAGTCTGAGGACTGCAGGGCCAGCAGCTCGCGCAGTGCTCTTCGGTCCCGGAGGGCCGCCTGGCGGTCCTCCGGCGACCTGTGCGCGGCGGCCACCAGTCGCAGCTCGGCGGCGCGCGCCGCCCAGGCCAGGTCGGCGACCCGGGGGCCATCCCAGGTCGACAGGTCTCGCGGCGACCCCCAGGTCGTGGTGGGGAGATCCGGGGGGGCCGGCGCGGGCGGGTGGCGCTCGAGGGCATCGTCGAGGCGGGCCAGCGCCAGGCCCTGAGCCTCGGCCTGCTCGATCACCGACTCAAGCCACCAGATCCCCTCATACCACCAGTGGCCGAGCAGCTCGGTGTCCAGGGCGCAGACGACCAGCGGCGCATCCTGATCGCTGCCCTGCAGCCGAGCCCTTACGCGAGCCACGAAGTCGGCGGCGTGCCCGGCGGCCAGCGTCCGGGCCGCCTGCGGGTCGTAGGGCCGCCCGTCGTTGCCCCACGGACGATGATCGTGGGTCGTGCGGTGGTGATAATCGCGGTAGCGGCCGTGGGCGGGGTACCCGGCGTCGCTCCACACGAGCTCGATCGTCTGGCGATCGATGGGCACCAGCAGCGGGCCCGCCGGCGAGCGCAACGGCTGCAGGTGCTCGGCGGCGCCCAGGCCGTACACGTCGGTGAGATCGACACAGCAGGCCCTGACCCCGGCCTGCTCGAGCAACGGGTCAAGCCATGGGACGTGGGCGCACTCGGGTAGCCAGAAGCCCCCGCGCCATCCGCGCCCGAAGCGCGCCCGGTGGGAGTCGATCCCCGCCTGGATCTGCAGTCGCGCCCCGGCGTCGGTGGCCAGCAGCGGGAGCACCGCGTGGGTGGCCGAGGAGGTCCACTGCGCGTAGGGCGCCAGGGCCCCGAGCAGGTCGCCACCGAGCGCGTCAAAGCTCTCGGCGGCGCGCTGGTAGTCGGCCAGCGATCGCTCGAGCTCCCGGGCCAGCAGGGGCTGGCCGCCGGCGTCGCAGCCCTCGATGTCGGCGCGGTGGGTGAAGCCGCGGACCTCGCGCACGAAGGGCAGGAAATGCTCGCCGATCCCCGGCGCCGCGAGCTGGTCGCATAGCACCGGGGTCATCGACAGGGTCAACGGCGCCCCGGAGCGCAGGACCTCCAGCAGCGGCAGGTAGCACGTCGCCATCGCCTCCCACAGCCACTCCTCGCCAAACGGCCACGTGCCGAAGCCCTCGACGTAGGGCATGTGGGTGTGCAGCACGAGGGCCAGCGCACCCCGCTCGGGGGCGGCGCGGCCCGAGCGCACGCTGTCGGCGGCCCTCACTGACGACAGACGGCGAGGAAGTCCAGTGCGGCGTCCAGATCGGCCTCAGCGCCGGAGGCCAGGCGGAAGTCCGACGCGTCGATGGCGGGCGTAAACCAGCCGTAGAAGCGCTGCGTGAGCCCGAGGCGGCGGTGCACCCGATCCCAACCGAGGCGCAGCGCACGCTGGTGGGCCAGCAGCTTGCCCGAGTGGTGCAGGCCGAACAGGGACACCGATCCGAAATGCGCCTCGCACAGGGCCCGGAACTCGTGCGCTCGGTACTCGCGGATGTGCCATGGGTTGTCGGACTTCACGGCGCCCGCCGGGGCCAGCGTCAGCAGGTTGGGGGTCGACACGTAGACGGTCCCGGCCAGGCCGGTGAGGCGCTTGAAGTGCTCGAGGATCTCGCCCGGGTTGTGCACGTGCTCGATCGTCTGCAGGAACACCACGGCGTCGGCCGGCTCGTCGAACTCCTCGACCAGCGCGCGCTCGAAGCGCAGGCCTGGGCGTCGGTAGCGCAGCCGCGCGTGCTCATGGGCCTCGGGGTTGGCGTCGACCCCGATCACCGAGTCAGCGCGGGAGGCCAGCACGTTTGACCCGTAGCCCTCGCCGCAGGCCATGTCGATGACCCGCTGGCCGCTGACGCGGCCGGCGATGAACTCATAGACGACGAGGTGACGCTGGAACCAGTAGTTCTCCTCGGGTACGTCGGGCAGCGTACGCTCGCCCGTGAGCGCCAACGGAGGCACACCGGGAGGCTGGTCGCGCTGGCGGTATGTGGGTGCGGTCACGAGGCGGGCGAGTATAAGGACGCCCGCTACAGTTGCCGCCCCCATGGTGGCCCTCAGCGCGCAGGAGATCCGCGACTTCAACACCCGCTACCACGACGTGGCGGCCGACCGCTACGACGCCAAGTGGGGCATCGACTTCGGCGAGATCGGTCAGGCCCAGGTGCTTGGCAAGCTGCGCAAGGCGCTCGGCCGGCCCGTCGGCCGTTACCCGCGCTCGTTGGAGATCGGTGCCGGCACCGGCTACTTCACGCTGAACCTGATGCAAGCGGGTGTGGTGTCTGACGCGGTGTGCTCTGACATCTCACCCGGAATGCTGGCCACGCTACAGACCAACGCCCGCCGGCTGGGTCTGAGCGTGCGCACCCAGGCCGCGGACGCCGAGCGGATGCCGTTTAGCGATCAGAGCTTTGACCTGGTGCTCGGTCACGCGGTGCTGCATCACATCCCCGACCTGGAGCGGGCCTTCGACGAGTTTCACCGGGTGCTCGCTCCGGGCGGGGTGCTGGTGTTCGCCGGAGAGCCCTCCCGCTATGGCGACCGCCTGGCGGCGATGCCCAAGCGCGGTGCCCACGTGCTGGCTCCGCTGTGGCGGGCGCTGATGGGCGCCTCAGAAGCCGAGCACCCCGGCCATCACGGCGGCGCGGACCCGGGACTCGAGCACGTGGTCGACGTGCACGCCTTCACCCCCCGAGTGTTGTCTGACGCCGCTCGTCGAGCGGGCTTCGAACGGGTCCGCGTTCGGGGCGAGGAGCTGCTGGCCAGCTGGTTCGGGTGGGCCAACCGGGCGCTGGAGGCGACCGCCGAGCCGGCGGAGATCCCCTGGGCGTGGCGCCAGTACGCCTACCGCGGCTATCTGCTCTTCCAGGCGTTGGACCAGCGTCTGCTCGAGCCCCGCCTGCCACCGGCGATCTTCTACAACCTGATGGTCGCCGCGCAGCGCCCCGCCCGGCCCTGACCGAGCGCTGATACGGTCGCGCTCCAACGGCAAGGTGCGCTTCTGAACGGCTATCGCGCCAGGTGGCAGCGAAGCCGCGCGACCTCGCGGGTGAAGGCGGCCAGCTGGTAGAAGGCGGCGGGCTGCCCAGCTGAGCTGTCGGAGAAGCGCGCCGTGCCGGCCGAGGCGGTGACCGAGTAGCTCAGCACCGACTGCGAGCCGGGGGCCAGGTTCAGGCCCTGGGTGACGGGCTTGATCAGGTCGCGCTGGAGCTGGCGGGCGGTGAGCAGCTCGCGATCGGTGAGCTGGCCGCGGCGGCCGTTGCAGCGCACGGCGCCGCTGTCAGAGACCACCAGGCTCAACCGCGCGCCGGGGATCGAGCCGTCCCGGCGCACCGCGAAGAGGTCGTCGG
>DASYID010000115.1:0-6418 GCA_036252775.1 Solirubrobacteraceae bacterium | reverse complement strand
AGCCCGCGATCGTCCAGCAGCGATCGAGCGATGTCGTCGGGCGCCGGCAGCAGGAAGGAGTCGATCCCGCCGAGCTGCACATAGGCCTCCCATGCGCCCAGCGCCACCAGCACGACGGCCAGCGCGCCGATCACCTCAGCAGCTCCATGGCCCGGGAACGGACGCTGAGGACGCCCGCGTCGGTTCGGTGGCGCGGGCGCGCGGTGGCCACCTCGAGCTCGGCCAGGACCCGGGCCGGGCGCCGCGACAGGATCACGATTCGGTCGGCCAGCACGGCCGCCTCCTCGACGTCGTGGGTGACCAGCAACACGGTGCGCGGCTCGCGAGCCAGGGCGCCGGCCAACCAGTCCTGCATCTCCTGACGCGTGATCGCGTCCAGGGCCCCAAACGGCTCGTCCAGGCACAGCACCGGCCGTCCCGACAGCAGGGTGCGCAGGAACGCCACCCGCTGCCGCATTCCCCCCGACAGCTCGGCCGGCCGCGCGCGCTCGAAGCCCTCCAGGCCGAACGAGCGCAGCAACGGCGAAGCCGCGCCGCGAGCCTGATCACGAGACGCGCCGGCCACGCGCAGCGCCAGGGCCGCGTTGTCCAAGGCGCTGGCCCAGGGCAGCAGCAGGTCGCGCTGGGGCATCAGTACGGCCGGGGCGGCGCTCAGTACTCCGGAGTCTGGGCGGCGCAGGCCGCACACCAGCTCGAGCAGCGTGGACTTGCCGCATCCGCTCGGGCCAACGACGGCCAGGACCTCGCCGTCCGCCGCATCCAGGCTCAGCTCGCTGAGGACATCCAGCGGTGGGCGTCGGTGCCGGCGTACCGCGTAGCTCACGCCACGCAGGCTCACCGGGGCAGCGGAGGCTGATCGCGCGGAGCCGGTGCTCGATGCAGCTTGACGGCGCGTGATCATGCGCTCCCTTCGCGGGCATTACCCCACAGGTTCGAAGGGTCAGCGCCGGTTCCCGCAAGCGCTATCTCAGCCGGCCGTGTCCCGCCAGCCCCCCTGGTGTCGGTGTCTCGAAGCGGCGATCCTAGCGGAGCCTCCGGAGCCTCCGGAGCCTCCGGAGCCTCCGGCCCCCGGCCCGCGGCTCAGCGTCCGTCGAGGCGCACGTCGACGTTGACGTGGGCGAGCACCAGGGGCCAGCCCAAGGTGGCCAGCACGGCCGAGGCGATCTGAGAGGCGCTGTGCAGCTGGGTGTAGTAGTGGTGCTGGGAAGCGACGACCGCGCCTATCACCAGATAGAGCACCACCACGAGCCGGCGCATCATCGGGACCGCCTCGCCATCGCCGAGGCCCTCCGCGTTTCAGGAGCCATGGGCGGGCCGGGTGAGAGCCTTGACGAAGTCCTCGAGCTGGGTGGTGGTCCAGCACTCGAAGGCTTCGCAGTGGCGCTCGTAGGCGGCGATCACCGAGTCGCCGTAGTTCCAGTACAGGCGTGGCTCGGGGTTCAGCCAGAAGGTCCGCCCGGCGTGGGTGGCGATCTGGGCGAAGATGTCTGCGCGGGGGTCGCGGCCGTTGGTTCGGGCGTCACCGAGCACGATCACGGTGGCGCGAGGGTGCAGGTCGTCCTCGACCTGCTCACGGAACTCGCTCCACACGCGGCCATAGTCGGTGTAACCCGAGATGTCGGCCACGCCGGCCTCGCGCCCGATGGCCTCTGAGACCGCCTTGAAGTTGCGCTCCCGGGTGAAGACGTCGGTCACCTCCGAGATGCGCTCGATGAACACGAACGAGCGCATCTTGCGAAACGAGTCATGCAGCGCGTGCAGCACCGAGAGGAAGAAAACCGAGGCCGAGGTCACGCTGGTCGACACATCGCACAGAACGTAGATCTCCGGCCGTCGGGGCCGCTGGGGTCGGTACTTCAGCACCACGGGCACCCCTCCGGTCTGCAGCGAGGCTCGCATGGTCCGGCGCACGTCGACGTGGCGGTGATGCTTGCGCCCGCGGGCCTGCAGACCCTGGGTGGCCAGGCGGCGTTTGAGCTGGGTCACCACCCGGTGCACGGCGGCGAGGTCCTGCAAGGGCCCCGACGGCAGCGCGCGGTCCAGCTCGTTGAGGGGCCGTGATGGGGGCAGGCTCTCGGTGCGCTCGATCTGCGCGCGCTCCAGCTCGCGGCGGAGGATCGCCTCGAAGCGGCGCAGGGCATCGCGGGGCAGCCCCTCCCGGCGCGGGTCCTGCTCGGGCAGCTGCGGCTGGGGTTCGGCGCGCAGCCCCAGCGCCCGGCGGATGCGCTGCACGTCGACGCCAATGACACCGGACCCCTCGCCTTGGCGGCCGAAGGCGGCAATGGCGATCCGGGCCAGGTCGCGCATCGCGCCCTCTGACTCCTGGCGGATGGCCGCAGCGATCTGCTCGCGCAGGGTGTCGAGATCGAGCTGGCCAGCGTCGCCCGGATCGATGCCGCCTTCCTCGCGGATGCCCTCGCGTACCGCCGCCGCCTCCACGGCACGGTGAAAGAAGCGCTCGAACACCAGCTCGAAGACCCGCCGGTCCTCCTGGGACTTGGCCAGGGTGGCGGCCAATCCCTCCCGAAAGTCCGCGGGCACGCGCCAGTCGGTTTCGGTCAGGGCGGCGAACGCATCGAGCAGCTCGGAGGTGCCGACCGCCACCCCTTCGCCGCGCAGCTCCTCGCCGAACTCGAGGATCCGGGCCGGGAGGTCGCGGCCTGCGTCGCCCTCCGTGGCGGCGGAGGGCGGGCTAGGCGGCGGCGGGGGCGCCAAAGGTACCCTCGCCGAGGCCGCCGAGCTTGACCCCGACGCGTTCGGCCACGACATCGAGGTCGGTGCGGTGCTTGACGATCACCGACATGGTGTCCTTGAAGGTCTGGGCGTCTATGTCCTGGGCTCCGAGCAGCAGCAGCGCCCGCGCCCAGTCGATCGACTCGGCGATCGACGGAGGCTTCTTGAGGTCGAGCTGGCGGACCATGCCGACGAGCTCGACCAGCTTGGCCGCCACCGTCTCGGGTAGCTCGGGTGCGTGCAGGCGCACGATCGCCCGCTCGTGCTCCAGGCACGGGTAGTCCAGCCACAGGTACAGGCAGCGGCGCTTGAGGGCCTCGGTGAGCTCGCGAGAGTTGTTGGAGGTCAACAGGACCACCGGGTGGGTACGCGACTCGATGCGGCCCAGCTCGGGGATCGATATCTGAAAGTCAGACAGCACCTCCAGCAGCATCGCCTCGAACTCCTGATCGGTCTTGTCGATCTCGTCGATCAGCAGGACCACCGGCTCCTCGGAGGCGATCGCGGTCATCAGGGGGCGCGCGAGCAGGAACTCCTCACCGAAGATGTCGTCCTGGACCTGCTTCCAGCCGGTGTCGTCGGCCTCGGCCTGGATGCGCAGCAGCTGCTTGCGGTAGTTCCATTCGTAGAGGGCCTTTGCCTCGTCCAGGCCCTCGTAGCACTGCAGGCGGACCAGGTGGCGGTCGAGGTGGCGGGCCAGCGCCTTGGCCAGCTCGGTCTTGCCCACCCCGGCGGGACCCTCCACCAGGATCGGCTTGCCCAGCTTGACGGCCAGGTAGGCGACCAGGGCGGTGGACTCGCTGGGCAGGTAGCCGACGGCGCGAAGTCCCTCGGCCAGCGCGTCAGAGGATCTTGGGCCCGCTGGGGCGGCGTCAGGCACGACGTCACTGTAGTCCGTCGGCGCCACCGGAGCCTGTCCGCGATACTCGGGGAGATGCTCTCATCCGTGGCCCTGCTGGCGAGTTGGGTGCCGAACCCCCATCCCGACTTCCGCACCAGCCCCACTCCCTACATCACGCTGATGGCGATCGGCTTCGTGATCGGGGTGGGCGGCCACGTCTACAAGACGCGGTGGGTGGTGGCGCTGGGCATCGGCCTCATGTTCCTGGCCATGTTCCTGTTCCCGCTGTTGACCAACCTCCTGCACACCGCCTGAAGCGCCGGGCGCCCGGTCGCGCGCTCAGCGCTCGTGCTCGAGTGTGGGTGGCTCGGGGGGATCGGCGTCCTCGATCGTCAGCTGGCCCTCGAATGGCTCCTCGCGCGTGCCTCGACGCCGCGTGCCCCCGTGGGCGGGCAGAGCCGTGGTGACCGCGGTCCCCGGCGCCCGGTCCTGCGGTCCCGGGCCAGGCGTGGGGCTGCGGGCGCCCTGGGAGCCGCGTCCGGCCGGGGGCGCCTTGGGCTCGGTGAGCAGGGCGGGCTCTGGGTGGTTGGCCGCGCGCACCCGCGAGCCGCCCACCGCCAGCGCGATCGCGGAGCCCAGGGCCACGAAGATCCCCCATTTGAGCCCGACGTTGGTGGCCAGGTTGGCGCCCCTGAGGTTTGTGCTGGGGGTGTCCAGCAGCCGGTAGAAGACCAGCAGCGCGGCCCACACGCCCGCGACCATGATCACCGTGCCGTCGCCCCCGGGCAGGTGAAACGGGCGCTCCTCGGCGCGGGCGAAGAGCATCGCCAGCACCCCGGCCGCCACCAGCAGCACGGCCGCCTCCACGAACGAGAACGACTGGAAGGCGTTCAGCGACTGGCTGTGGGGAACCAGGTGACCCGCGAGCGCCTCGAGGTGTTCGATGGTGTACCAGGGCAACAGCATCGACACGAACATGCCGAGGGCGGCGATCGCCGCCAGACGCTGATCGGAGGCCAGCGCCCTCCAGGCACGCGCCAACCGCCGCCCGGCGTCGGCGGCGCGAGCCCCGGCCGCCGAGGCGCCAGCTCTGGGCTGCTGGCGCTCAGCGCTCATGAGCGAAGTTCTCCGGCGAACCGGTGGGTATCCAGGTTCGCGGGTGCTCGCGCGCCGCCACGGCTCGATTGTAGGGGGGGCTCAGGCGATCGGGATGTCCTGCACCGGGCGCTCCTGGCCGCGCACGTCGGGCTCCAGCCGCGAGATCCACCAGTCGAGCAGGCCGCGAATCAACAGCAGCAGCTGGCGCAGCACCTCGGTCAGCTGCTGCTGAAGGTCCTCGGGCAGCGTTGCCCGCAGCGTGTCCACGAGAGCGGCCAGAGCCTGCAGCTCGCCGCTGGCCTGCGCGCTGGACGGCGGAGCCTGCCAGCCGAGCGGCGGCACCGTGTCGCCCTCGGTCGCGTCCTCGCGCTGGGCCCGCAGGGTCTCGTGGGCCAGGCGCTCGGCCGCCCGTTGGGTGGCCTCCAGGCGCTCCCTGAGGGCCTCGAGCGGCTCGTTGGAAATCGGCTCAGCCACGTCTGCCCCCAGCCCCGGCGGCGACCGGCTCAGGCTCGGAGAAGGTGACACGCAGGATGCCGTCGCGCAGGGCCGCCGCGCCGGGCCGGTACTCGGCCAGGGCGGGGGGGAGCATGATCGTGCGCTTCTGCCCATCGACCTTGACCACCAGTTCGAGCCCGATCTTCTTCAGCGAGACCTCGGTGCGCTCCACGAACGGCAGGTCCAGGCTCAGAGTGGCCTGGTGGGGGCCGACCTCCAGCCGGTGGGTCAGGCGGTCGTGTAGCACCGCGGCCGGGTCCAGCTCGTCGAAGACGGTGGAGCCCAGCCGGTCGAGCATCTCGCTCCCCACCACCTCCTGGTCGAAGTAGGGGGCCCGAAGCACCGGCACCGGGGAGAACGCCGCCTCCACCTCCACCAGGTGCTCCTGCTGGCGTCGGCGCCAGGCGCCAAAGTAGTCGCCGACCTGTTCGGGGAACACCCGGTTGACGATCACCGCATCGGTGAGAAACCCGTATAGGTTCAGGTAGGTGAACGTGCGCCGCGCCTCGTCGATGACCAGGCGGTCGGGGTTCATGACCAGCCGGATGGTCACCCGCTCGCGGTCGCGCAGGATCTCGTTCATGGCGATCAGGTTGCTGACCAGCCGCTGGACGTCCTCGAGCACCGCCTCCCCGGGCAGCGATACGTCCAGCACCGCTCGGGCGAACGGTCGCGCGGCCGCCATGATCTGGTTCTGCTGGGGAAAGATCTTCTCCAGCCACCAGCGCGCCACGTCGGGGAACGACAGTAGCCGCAGGGTCTCGCCGGTCGGAGCGCAGTCCACGATCACCACCTCGTAGTCCCCGGACTCGTGGTGCTGGCGCAGGCTGAGCAGGCTGAACAACTCGTCGAGCCCCGGGGGGACGGTCAGCTCCTCGGCCGAGATCCGGTCGACGCCACGCTCGATGAGCATGTCGCCCAGCCAGTCCTGTACCGCTGACCAGTTGCGTTCGAGCTCCTGCTGGGCGTTGATCTCCTGTCCCCACAGGTTGTCGCTCACCGGGGTGGGCGCGTCGCCCAGGCTCACGCCGAGCGAGTCCGACAGGCTGTGGGCGGGGTCGGTGGAGAGGATCACCGTTCGCTGGCCGCGGGCGGCGCAACGTCGCGCGGTGGCGGCTGCCACCGAAGTCTTGCCCACGCCACCCTTGCCCGTGTAGAGGATTGTCCGGGGGACCATGCGGGCTGTCAGTCTAGGGGCGTGGTGGTGGCGCGTCTGCTACCGGGGTGCTCGGCGCAGGGCGATGCTAGGCT